>JAJXDX010000020.1:9482-13717 GCA_021640185.1 Oscillospiraceae bacterium
AGATTGCACAGCGAGATCAGGACCTGCCAAAGGTTCACCGATATGATCTCTAGGTTCTGCATATGGCATAACTCCATTCCGCCGCCCTCCGGCGGCACAGCTCGTCCGTGCCGGTCTTATTTGATGGCGTTCAGCAGGATGTCCACGAAGCGCCCCGGCGCCACGAAGATCAGCAGGATCGCGATGACGAGGGCGTACAGGCCGGTCGTTTCCGCGATGGCGCAGCCAAACAGCATCGTGCTCGTCACCGCGCCTTTGCATTCCGGCTGGCGGCCGATGGCCTCGCAGGCCTTCGCCACAGCGTTGCCTTCACCGATGCCGGGGCCGATACCGGCGATCATCGCCGCGCCCGCGCCAAGGGCGCACCCGCCCAGAATGATACCGATCGCAAGTTCCAACATTTTCGTTTACCTCCGTTTTGTTTTTGGTCAGTGGTCGTTATGCGGTCATTGGTGGGAGACTTCCGGGCCGCTCTGTGCGGCCCGTGCGGCCTTTTGCTCGCGTCTGCGCCGGCGCTCCTCCTGCCTTGCGGCATACTCGTCGGCAGGGAAGCCGCCGGAGATATACAGCATCGTCAGCATCGCGAAGATGAACGCCTGCAGGCACCCGCTGAACACGTCGAAATAGATCGACAGCACCGCCGGGAGCCCGACGCGCAGGAAGGGGATCGTCGCGATATAGGTCGTGTACCATCCGGCACCCGAGAACAGCCCCAGAATCTTCGAGGACAGCCCCGCGAGCGCCGTCGCGATCAGCGCCGTGATGACGCCGCCCGACAGAATGTTCCCGTAATGACGGAAGGTCATGGAGACCGGCGTCGCCACCTCGGAGAACACGTTGAACGGGTAGAAAATCGGGATCGGATCGCCGAAGCTCTTGAGATAATGCCCGACGCCGCCCCTCAGTTTGTAGTGCGTCATCAGGATAAAGACGAGGATCGCCCACCCGGCGACGATATTGATGTCCGACGTCGGCGGGAAAAGCCCGAGGAGCGAGGACAGGCTCGAGAGGGCGGAGAGCGCGAGGATCGCCGCGACGAAGGGCGCGAAACCGACGAAGCGCATCCCCATGTTCCCGGTCACGAAGTCGGTGACCTTCTCGACGATCATCTCGGCGATGAGCTGCCGCTTGGTGCGGCACTCGACGGAGAGCCCGTGCGTCATGTAGAGGCACAGGGCAAAGACGGCGATGATGACCGCGAGGGACACCACGGTCGCCTCGGTGATATAGAGCGGTTGCGGCTTGATGTCCAGTTGCAGGTACACGAGCGGTCCCGTGACGGAGACACCCTCCGACGGGGGCGTGAACAGCACTTTGAGCACGATACAGCCGATAAACGGCAGGATCATCATGGCGATGAGCAGCGCGTCTATCAGGCGGAATCGGATGGTTTTCGTCATGGTTCCTCCCTGCCGTCTGTCGTCGGCGGCTGTGCCGACCCGTCGGTTCCGGCGGTCGGGCTTGTCTCACCGTTCACCCCGGCGTCACCCGTCCGGTGCGTGTCCGTCGTCGCCGATACCGCCTCGTGCGTCGCCGCATCGGAGAGGGTCGGGGCGTCCGCGGCTTCGGTCGGCGCCGCTGCGCCCGCGGCGACCGTGCCGGGCTCGTCCGTACCGATCTTGCCGGACATACGGAGGGCGAAGATTGTCAGTTGCGGGTACAGCACCGAGATGCAGGCGGCGATGCCGGATTCATACCGGAATTCGCTGTGCGGTCCGAATCCGTATCCGAGCAGGAAGCAGGAGACGAGCGCGAGGACGAACACAATGGAGCGCACGGTGTGGCTCAGGCGGATCTGACGCCTTGCGTATTCCTCGTCTCCCATGTCGACCGCATGGTAAATCCCGCGTGCCATGAGATAGAAATTCACACACATAATGCCCGCCATGAAGATGTTGCCAGCGGTGAATTTCCATGTGTAGGAAAGAGACGGCAGAGCAAGGCAAAGGATGACATAGATCACCTCGGTGATCGCGGTCAGGATCGCCACCCCGACGGACATCTGAACAGTCGAGCGTTGCAGGGGGGTCATGGTTTTCATGTGTTGTCTCCTCCTTGATGATAACGGTCGGAACGGGTGCCGTCCGGGCACCCGCCACCGGTAATCTTGGTATTTTTCTTGACCTGTGACGTGTCGGCAGAGGGAACCTCTCCGATTCCGGGCAAAGCAGTGGGCGTTGTCTCTCCCGTCCCGGTCGGCGGTTCGCCGCTCCCCCGCGGCTTGTCCTCTGCGCGCTGTCGCGCGAGGAACTCCCGTGCGGTACGGTAAAAGGTACAGCCCGCCGTGATGACCCCGACGACGATACAGAGGACGGTCAGCCACACGCCGAGACCGAAGCGGTCGGAGAGCCATACCCCGAGCGCCGTGAACAGAAGAATGGGTACAATCAGGCTGATGCCCAGTTGCCCCACGGCGAGGATCCCGGACAGCGCGCGGAAACGTGACGACGGCTGTGCCATGGCGTGGCTCCTTTCTCCGTGCCGTGCGGAAGACGATCAGAAGCAGTTATTAATATTATAGCTTTTGTCATTTGGAAAATCAAGGACAAACCGTTAACATTTGTCGCCGTCTCCTCCGTCTCGCTCCTCGTCAGCCTGCATGCTTTTTGCGCTTCCGAAAGCCTTTGCCGCCGCTCTCTTCCGGCATCGTCGCCTTTGCCGCATTTTCCTGCGACGTCGCGGAAGTCGCGGCTACGGCTTCCCCCGTTTCGGCATCTTCTGCCACCGGATCGGCAAGCGGCACGCGCAGGGTACGCCCGCCGCGCGCAGCCAACACCGCGTCGTCCCCGGACAGGGTCAGCGTCGCCCGCCGGAACCGGCGCGCTCCGCGCGGGAGCCTACCGACCGCCCCCCGCAGGAATAAGAGCGGGGGTGTGAGCCGCCCGTCCGGGAGCGTGAACACCTCGCACACCTCCCGACGCTGTGTTCCGCCGGGGAAGTTCAGCGTGGCGACGCGCGTCACGAGCAGATAAGCCCCGCGCACCGCACTTCGGAAGCGCACGGAGAAACGAAAACGGCGGAACCCGAAGCGCCGCGTCTCCTCCGGCAGGGAGAGGAGCGCCGCCCGCGCGGCAGGCAGGAGCCGTTCGCGGCAAGCCTCCCGGTAAGCGTTCTCGAGCGCCCCGTAGTAATTGACTACGGCATCGGGAAAAGCGTCACCGGACGGCAATTCCACGCTGATATCGAGTACGGGTACTTCCCCCTCGCGAAAGATCTCCCGTTGTCCCCGCGTCGGTGCCTCCCGGTGTTCGTCCCCCGGCGCGCCTTTGCCGCCTCGCCGACGCCCTGCCGCTTTCGCAATCGCTCTTTTCCCCATGGCGATGCCCCCTTTTTGTCTTTGTCTATGATATGCACAAAAGAGGCGAAAAAAACACGTCCCGACGCAAAAGCCCGAAAAAACGAAAGCGACAAAAAAGCAGAGAGGAGCCGAAAGACCCGGTTCCTCTCTGTCAGTATTGCCATTTCCCGATGCCGTCAGGCACCGGCTCGGTTCCTTATCGGACGGTATAGGTGCCGTCCAGGCAAGTGACGCTCGTGACCTTCAGTCCGCTTGCCCAAAGACTGCCGCTGTTCCGCAAAAGTGCCTCGAACGCCTCGACCGTCCCCGCAAAGGAAAGCGACGTCAGATTCGGAGCGGTGACGAAAGCATAGTCTGCGATCGCGGTCACGTCCGCGCCGATCGTGTATTCCGTCACGTCCGTCTGCAGACGATTCCTCACGAGATACAGCACCGTCTCGTCTTTGGACAGCACTTCTCCGTCGCCTGCCAAAACAAACTTCTGCACACCGCTCGGCACCGAGAACGTCAGCACGCCGCTCTGAAGAAGGACGAGCAGTCCCAGCTCCTGCGCCGCATTTTTCCGCGTCTCGGCATTGTGAGAATAACCGTAGCCGCGTTCGCGGACGCCGAAATATTCCAACGCATTTCCGAGCGAAATGACGGAAAGATGCGCCGCTTTCACCGTCCCGTCGGCGCCGACGTACCCGAAAGCACCCGAGGCGACGGTCTGCACATGACCCGGCATATCGAACCGCCCGCTCGCATCCATACCGAACGGATACTGCACCAGCACCTTCCCGTCGCCGCTGTACAAGACGCCGCCAATGCTCTTGAAAGATGTGCCGCCGTTGACCTTAATCTCGGTGAGCGTCGGCAGGGCGAGCGCTCCGTACCAGACGGTGCGCAGAGTCGACGGCAGCGTAACCGAGGTAATGCTCTGCGCCATCCCCGCGAT
>JAJXDX010000344.1:0-1194 GCA_021640185.1 Oscillospiraceae bacterium
ACGGGGTGGAGCACCGGCGCGAGCTGGTGCGCGAGCGCCATGGCGTGCAGTGGTACAACGATTCCATCGGCTCCAGCCCTTCCCGGACGATCGCCGGGCTGCGTACCTTCCGGCAGCGCGTGATCCTGATCGCAGGCGGCTACGACAAGCACATCCCTTACGCGCCGCTGGGGCCGGTCGCGGCCGAAAAGGTCAAGGCCGCCATCCTGATGGGGGCGACGGCGGACGCGATACAGGATGCCGTCCTTGCCGCCGATCCCGCCATGCCGATCACGCGCGTCGCCGACATGGCCGAGGCCGTCGCCGCGGCCGACCGGCTGGCTCAGCCGGGCGATATCGTGTTCATGTCCCCGGCCAGCGCCAGCTTCGATATGTACCCGAACTTCGAGGTCCGCGGCCGTCATTTCAAATCACTCGTCATGGATCTGCCGGAATAGACGGCTCTGCTCGCGAAGCGGGCGAAGAACGGACCGTAAGCCGCCCTGTCGCTCGTCATGGATCTGCCAGAATAGACGGTTCTGCTCGCGAAACGGGCGAAGATAGACCGCAAGCCGTCCGGTCGCTCGTCATGGATCTGCCGGAATGAACGGCCTCATCGCTATCATCACATCAAAGGAGAAGTGGAAATGGATCTGATCAAGCAAGATCTGCAAACGCTCTGCACCGCCGCCGGCGTAGCCGGCCGCGGCGAGATCGTCGAGCGAGCCAAAGAACTGCTCGCCCCCTTGACCGACGAATGCCGCGTGGACACCATGGGCAATCTGCTGGCCGTGCGCCGCGGCGCGCCGAACGGCCGCACCGTCATGCTGGAGGCTCACATGGACGAGATCGGGTTCCTCGTCATCGGCGTGGACGATCTGGGCTTTATCCACGTGGCCTCTGCGGGCGGCGCGGACGAGCGTGTGCTGGCCGCGCAGCCGGTGATCGTTTACGGCGAAGGCGGCACGTATCCGGGCGTGTTCTGCTCCGTGCCGCCGCATTTGATCAAAGAAGGCGGCGCCCTGCCGCCGATCGAGGACATGGGCATCGACATCGGCATGACCGCCGAGCAGGCGCGCGCCTGCGTGCGCCCCGGCGATCCGGTGGGCTTCGCGCCCGCCTTCGCCGCGCTGTCGGACACCGTGGTGTCCGCCAAATCGCTCGATGACCGCGCAGGTCTGGCGGCGATCCTGCACGCGCTGCGCCGCCTGCCCG
>JAJXDX010000344.1:1204-2382 GCA_021640185.1 Oscillospiraceae bacterium
GCCCGAAAAGCTCGACACCACCGTCGCCGTCTGCTTCTCCGTGCAGGAGGAGGTCGGCTGCCGCGGCGCGGCGGCCGCCGCCAGGCAGCTTCGGCCGGATGCCGCCTTGGTCACCGACGTCAGCTTTGCCGCCACGCCGGACGCGAACCCCTACCAGTGCGGGAAGATGAACGGCGGCGTCATGCTGGGCTATTCGCCGATCTTGGACGAAAAGCTGGGCGCGGCGCTGGACGGGCTGGCCAAAAAGCACCAGATCCCGGTGCAGCCGGAGGTCATGGGACGCTCCACCGGCACGAACGCCGACGTCATCAGCAAAGAGAACGCCGGGATCCCGACGGCACTGCTGTCGATCCCGCAGCGCTATATGCATACACCGGTCGAAGCGGTGGACGTGCGCGACGTCGCCGCCGTCGGCGAGCTGATGGCCGCGTATCTGACCGAAGGAGGGGAACAGGCATGAAAAACGGGCTTCTGCACGATCTGTGCGTGATCGATGCGCCCTCCGGGCGCGAGGACGCGGTGCGCGCGTTCATTTTGGCGCGTCTTGCCGAACTGCCGACGAAAAAAGAAGTCACAGTCGACCCGATGGGCAACGTGATCGTGCATCTTTTCGGCCGTCAGCCGGCCAAAAAACGCCTGCTGATCGATGCCCATATGGACGAGGTGGGCTTTTTGGTCGCAGCGATCACGCCGGACGGTCTGCTGCGGTTCGAGCCGGTCGGCGGGATCGATAAGCAGGTGCTGTTCGGCCACCGCGTGCGCATCGGCGCACAGCGCGGCGTGATCGGCGGCAAAGCGATCCACCAGTGCAAGGGCAAGGAGAAAGAAACGATCCCCGAAAACGACACCATGCTGATCGACATCGGCGCGCCCGACCGCGAAACGGCGGAAAAGCTGGTGCACATCGGCGATGACGGCACGTTCGACAACGGCTTCACCGAATGGGGCAACGGCTTCTTCTGCGGTAAGGCGGTCGATGACCGCGTCGGCTGCGCGCTGCTGCTCACCATCGCCGAAACGCAGCCGGAATACGACCTGTGGCTGTCCTTCTCCGTGCAGGAGGAGGTCGGCCTGCGGGGCGCGGGCGTGGTCGGCAACACCGTAAAGCCGGACATCGCGATCGCACTGGACGCGACCACGGCGGCCGACACCGTAGGCAGCTCCGACGAAAACTGCGT
>JAJXDX010000345.1 GCA_021640185.1 Oscillospiraceae bacterium
GGGCAGATGATGGTGTGCTTGGTGTGCCGCAGCGGGCGGCTGCCCGATGTGCCGGGGGTGATTCGCCGGGTGCGTGCGGCGGCGCCGCAGCTGACGTCGCTGTGTGTGAATTTGAACCGCGCGCGCACGAACGTGATCTTGGGCGACGACGGGTTCACCCTGTGGGGCGAGGATGCGATCACCGACGAGCTGTGCGGCCTGCGCTTTCGGCTGTCGCCGTGGTCGTTCTATCAGGTCGACCACGCGCAGACCGAGCGGCTGTACCGTCTGGCGGCGGAGGCCGCCGCCCTGACGGGGGAGGAAACGCTGCTTGATCTGTACTGCGGCACCGGGACGATCGGTCTTTCGATGGCGCACCGCGTGCGGCAGCTGATCGGCGTGGAGATCGTGCCGGCCGCCGTGGAGGACGCCCGCCGCAACGCGCAGCAAAACGGCATCGATAACGCGCGCTTCCTCTGTGCGGACGCTGCTGCTGCGGCGCGGCAGCTGGCCGACGAGGGCGTGCGGCCGGACGTGATCGTGCTCGATCCGCCGCGCAAGGGCTGCGAGCCTTCGCTGATCCGCACGATGTGTGCGATGGCGACGTCACGCATCGTTTATATCTCGTGCGATCCCGCCACGCTGTCGCGCGATCTGCGGCTGCTCGACGGCGAAGGCTACCGCACCGTGCAGGTGCAGCCCGTGGATCTTTTTCCGCGGACGGCGCATTGCGAGAACATCGCGCTGCTGACGAAAGAACGCTGACCGCGTCCGGACGGACGAATAGAGCGCCGCACCGGCGGCGTATACTTTAACGAACGGCCCCGACAGGGGAGAAGGAGAGATCATCATGGCGATCCGGATCGGGATCTACGGTTATGGCAATTTGGGGCGCGGCGCGGAGCTGGCCGTGAGGCATGCGCCGGACATGGAACTGGCGGCGGTGTTCACCCGGCGCGATCCGGCATCCGTCCGCACGGCGGATCCGGCCGTGCCGGTGGTGCCGGCGGACGAGGCCGCGCAGTGGCGCGACCGCATCGACGTGATGATCCTGTGCGGCGGCAGTGCGACCGATCTGCCGCGGCAGACCCCGGCGCTCGCCCGCACGTTCACCGTGGTGGACAGCTTCGATACACACGCGCAGATCCCGGTGCATTTTGCCGCGGTGGATGCCGCGGCGCGGGAGAGCGGGACGCTGGGCATCATCTCGGTCGGCTGGGACCCCGGCTTGTTCTCGCTCATGCGGGCCTACGGCTCGGCCGTGCTGCCCGAGGGCAAGGCATACACGTTTTGGGGCCGCGGGGTCAGCCAAGGCCATTCCGATGCGATCCGCCGCATCGACGGCGTGCTGGACGCGCGGCAATACACCGTGCCGGTGCCGCAGGCGCTGGACGCGGTGCGCCGCGGCGAGCAGCCGGAGCTGACCGCGCGGCAAAAGCACACCCGCGAATGCTTCGTCGTGGCCGCCGAGGGGGCGGATCGCGAGCGGATCCGGCGCGAGATCGTGACCATGCCGAACTACTTTGACGAATACGATACGACCGTGCATTTCGTCACGGCCGAAGAGCTGCGGCGCGACCATGCCGGGCTGCCGCACGGCGGGACGGTGATCCGCACCGGTGTGACCGGTGCGGACGGCGAGCACCGCGAGCGGATCGAGTATTCGCTTTCGCTCGATTCCAATCCGGAGTTCACCGCCGGGGTGCTGACCGCCTATGCCCGTGCGGCGTACCGCCTGCACGCCGAGGGCGCGGTGGGCTGCCGCACGGTGCTGGATATCCCGCCCGCGCTGCTGCTGCCGGCAGATCCCGCCGCGCAGCGCGCGGCGCTGCTGTGAGGCAGCCGATGGACCGACACGAGCGCTTCGTGCGGATGACGACGCACCCGGTGGAAGGTCTGGTCGCGCGGCTGGCGGTGCCCACCGTCATCTCGATGATGGTGACCGCCTTTTATAACATGGCGGACACGTTTTTCGTCGGGCTGCTGGACAACACCAGCGCGACCGGCGCGGTGGGCGTCGTGTTCTCGTTCATGGCGATCATCCAGGCGTGCGGGTTCTTCCTCGGGCAAGGCTCCGGCAACGAGATCTCGCGTCTGCTGGGGCAGGAGCGGACGGAGGACGCGGCGCGCATCGCCGTGCTGGGCTCCGGGCTGTCGTTTTTGGCCGGGGTGCTGATCATGGTGCTGGGGCTGATCTTTCTCGATCCGCTGGCGCGCTTGCTCGGCTCGACCGAAACGATATTGCCGTATGCGCGGGAATATCTGCAGATCATCCTGTTCGGCGCACCGGTCATGACCACCGCGCTGACGCTCAACAATCAGCTGCGCTATCAGGGCAACGCCGTGTACAGCATGATGGGCATCGGCGCGGGCGCGGTGCTCAACGTCGTGCTC
>JAJXDX010000346.1 GCA_021640185.1 Oscillospiraceae bacterium
CATTAGGCGCCCAAGTCTGCAGCTTATCGGTCAGGTCGGCGAACTGCTTTTCCTTGCCGTAGCGCTCGACCTCGGAGCAGATGAACCCGACCGGGACGGAAACGAAGATATCCGGCAGGTTGCCGCTGGCCATCATCGTCTTTTTGAGTACGAAGATGTCCGAGCTGATGTAGAAATTGTAGGTGACCTTCATGCCGCTCTGCTTTTCGTAATACGCCGTGAAGGCCTGCTTGGCCATGTTGGGCGATTTTTCGGTGTACGGCAGCATGACGGTGATCGGCAGCGTGCCGCCGGTGACATACGGCGTGGAGGCCGAGTGGACCGTCAGCCCGCCGACCTTGACGGTCTTATCCTTGCCGTCGGGCTTGGTGCCGGGGGTGGAGCTGCTGTTCGGCTTCGTGTTGCTGCTGCCGGACGTGCCGGACGGCTGTGCGCCGGTGCTGTCCGGATCGCTGGCATCACCGGTGCCGGTGGGGGCGGAGATGTCGCCGGAGGCATCCGGCGCGACGGGATCGCTGTTATCGGACACGGTGCTGCTCCCGTCGGGGGACGACGGGTCGTCGGCCGGTTTTTTGCCGCAGCCCGTCATCGCGCCGAGCAGCATCAGCAGGCTCAGCGCCGCAGCGCCGAGCTGCTTCGTGACTTTGATGGCTTTCATACACATTCTTCCTCTCTGTTCCTGCCTGAACGTCAGCGGTCGTACTTTCCGGCGCAGATGTCGCGCCCCACGCGGATCGGTTCCGCCAAAACGTCGTTCCAGGCATTATCGGCGTGCCGGTTGAAGTTCCACAGGCCGTAGCGTCCTTCGTCCTGCGAATCGAAATCGTAAGCGAAGAAGATGATGCCGCCGCGGTTTTTCGCCGGTTCCTTCTCGAGCCATTCGAGCATATAGCGGATGTGCTCGATCCGGATCTCGCCCTGTGCTTTCTGTTCGGCCTTGGACTTCTCCACGAGATCCTTATCGGTCATCGTGTTGGGGATGTACCAGACCTTGCAGTCGGCCGGCATGGACTTGTGGATGGACGCGTACAGCTTGACGTAGGTGTTCTCGTTGCCCTTGACCTCCCAGTAGTGGTCGACGGCGATGTCGGTCAGGTACTGGACGTTATCCTTATTGATGTGGCTGTTCTCGTCGATGTAGCCGCCGTAGACGGTGGGGTCGGTCGCCTGCCCGGTGTAGCAGACGAAGAACCGTTTGCCGTATTTGCGCGCATATTTGGACAGTTCCTTGACCGCACTCATGTTCATCGGCTCGTCCAGATACCAGCCGAGGACGGTGTCCGCACAGCCGGTGTCACAGATCTCCTGCCACACCTCGTCGAAATTCTCCTGCCAGCCGCTTGCCCCCGTGCGTACCTTTTCGTAGATGCCGTGGATGCCGTACCACGTTTTCACGTTGCATTCCTTGAGCTCCGGCAGCCATTTCGTGCCGCTGTAAAAGATCGTGTTGACATAGTCGCTCTCGGCCAGCGCGCGCCATTTGGTATCGAAGCCGTAGTCGTCCATGTTGACGCAGTAGAACCCGCAGCCGAGGCTACCGGTCTTTTTGTCGGACAGACGCACGCTCGGCTTTTTCGTGCCGGCGGCCGTGGTGGGTGCCGCGGCCGTCGTTTTCGTCTGTCCGGCGGGCGTCGTTTTCGTGCCGCGGGCCGCCGTCGTCTGCGTGCCGCCGGTGCGGGTGGTGCCGTCGGCGGCCGTGGTGGTATCGGCGGCGGTGCCGGTGCTCTCCCCGGTCGGGACGCTCGCGTCGTCCGGTGCGCTTACCGTCGGCTGCGGGGCGGAAGATCCGGAGCCGTTCGGCTCCGGCTTTTTGCCGCATCCGGCCGCGCCGAGCAGACACAGCGCCAGCAGCACGGCGATCGCTCGCCTTGCTTTTGCCCCGGCCATCGGTCGTTGTTGCTTCATCGGTCACACTCCTTTTTTCGCTCGTTTTCTCCTTTGGGTCGCTCCGGAACCGTTCCGGGACAAAGCCGCCTTGCTCCCCCGCCAAACGCCGTACGGTCACGCTTGGCGAAAAGACCAAATGCGTCCTGCTTTCGATATAAATCATAGCACATTTGCCCACCCGATTTGGCAACTATTCTGACGTGTTTTCCGCTTTTATGGAACGTATTCTGACATTTTGCTTTTTGCCGGGCATCGCGCCGCATTCCCCTACGCGAAAGATCTGCACGAATATGTCAAAAATCATCGCGTACCCGTCCGGACACGCGATGGTTTCGTGTATAGATAAATACCGATCGGATATTAGTTGAAATTATATACTGTCTGTTTTGCTTAACCACGGAGCAAAAACACACCGGCGGCCGCGATGCCCGATAACAAAGGAAAAAGATCCGGCGACGGTGTCGCCGGATCTTTTTATCG
>JAJXDX010000347.1:0-1254 GCA_021640185.1 Oscillospiraceae bacterium
GGGCTGTACTCCCCGACCCCGGCGGAGGATACCGAGAAACCGCCCGTGCCCGCCGTGCCGAAGGAATAGACGAGGCTGTGGAACAGATCCATCCCGCCGCACAGCAGCAAAACGACCTCCACCGCCGTCATCGCCAGATAGATGATATACAGGATCTTGGCCGTGTCCCGCACCCGCGGGACCAGCTTGCCCACGATCGGGCCGGGCATCTCGGCACGCAGGATGTGCATCGTGCGGCCGGAGCCGCTGGGCACCAGCGCCATCACCAGCACCAGCACCCCCATGCCGCCGATCCAGTGCGTAAAGCTGCGCCAAAACAGCAGCCCGTGCGACAGCTTGGCCGGATCCGGCAGGATGGACGCGCCGGTGGTCGTGAAACCGCTGACCGTTTCGAACAGCGCGTCGATGTACGACGGGATCTCGCCGGACAGCGTGAACGGCAGTGCACCGATCGCCGACATCAGCACCCACGCGATCGCCACGATCACGAAGCCTTCCTTGGCAAAGATGACTTGGCTGCTCGGCCGGCTGAGCAGCGCCATCGCGCCGCCGACGGCCAGTGCCGCCGCGATCGCGGCAGCGAACGCCCACAGACACCCTTCCCGGTACACGACCGACACGATCAGGGGCAGCAGCAGCAGCAGGGCCTCGAGCGAAACGATCCGCCCGACCATGCAAATGATCATTCTTCGATTCATCGTTCAATTCCCGAGCAATATGCTCTGTACGTCGTCGTTCGGCCGGTCAGCACAGGATGTCGGACAGATCCTGCAGACGCTGATCGGCGGCCAGAACGACCACGCGGTCGCCCGGCAGGATCACGTCGTCGCCCGCGGGGATGATCGGCGTGCGGTCGCGGATGATCCCGGCGATCAGGATGTTGCGGCGCAGGCGCAGATCCTTCAGCGGGATCCGCACCAGACGCGCGTCCTCCTTGACCGAGAACTCCAGTGCCTCGGCACGCTCGTCCATCAGGGTATACAGCGTTTCGATGTTGCTGCCCACGGAGTTCTCCAGCGCGCGCGCATACTGCACCAGCACGTCAGCGATGATCTTGCGCGGGGACACGATGCACTCCAGCCCCAGCCGTTCCGCCAGTGCGCTCAATTCGTCGCGGTTGACCTTCGAGATGACCTTGCCGACGTTCTGTGACGACGCGAAGAACGACAGCAGGATGTTCTCCTCGTCCATCCCGGTCAGGGAAACGAAGGCGTCCATGTCGCGCAGCCCTTCCTCGACCAGCAGCTCCTGCTG
>JAJXDX010000347.1:1264-2358 GCA_021640185.1 Oscillospiraceae bacterium
ATCACCGCCTTGGGCAGCGATTCGCTCAGTTCGTCGCACAGGGCACGGTCGATCTCGATGATCTTGACCTCGTTGCCGGAATTCAGCAGCCGGCGCGCCAGATAATACGCCGTGCGGCTGCCGCCCAAGATCATGACGTTGTGCACCTGCTTCTGCAGCAGCCCCATGGCGCGCAGCAGCTTTTGGATCTCGGCCGGCGCGGCGGTCAGGCCGATGCGGTCGCCGCCCTCCAGCACGAAGCTGCCGTCCGGGATATACACCCGGTCGCCGCGCTGCACCACGCCGATCAGGAACTTGGCCTGATAGCGCGTACGCAGCTCGTTGAGCGGGACACCGAGCAGCGGCGAATCGTTTTTCAGCCGCAGCTCGATCATCTCGAAATTCCGGCGCGAGAACGTTTCCACCTTCGCGGCGGACGGCAGGCGCAGGATGTGGTACAGCTCGTGTGCGGCCAGCTGATCGGGGTTGATCGCCATCGCCAGCCCCAGCTGCTGCTTCATGAAATCCAAGCTGCGGTCGTTATATTCCGGCTTGCGGATCCGCGCGATGGTGTGCGCGGCGCCCATCTTCCCCGCAAGAAAGCAGCTGAGCATATTCACCTCGTCGGAGCCGGTCACCGCCACGAACAGGTCGATCTTGGATACGCCCGCCTCCTCCAGCGTTTCGCAGTCTGCGCCGTTGCCGCAGATGCCCATCACATCGTGGACGTTCGTGACCTCGGTCAGTGCGGCTTGGTCGTTGTCCACCGCCGTGACGTTGTGTCCCTCGTCCACCAAGCTCTCCAGAATGGTCGTGCCGATCTTGCCGCACCCGACGACCATGATGTTCATAACGATCCTTCCTTTCTTCGGCTTTGCCGCCGAACAGGCTTATTTACAGCGATAAGCGATGATCTTCGTCCCTTTGCCTTGGACCTTTTTCATCTCGTACTTCGCCGGGAACGCGCCCACCAGCTTCGTCAGCTTGACGAAGCCGTAAGTACGCACGTCGAAATACGGCTTGAACCGCTTGATGAACTGTCCGGCTAAGCTGATGTCCGCATAGCCGTCGTCATCCTGATACTTGTCCCAAGCGATCAGCAGCAGCCGATGGAT
>JAJXDX010000348.1 GCA_021640185.1 Oscillospiraceae bacterium
TCCTCCCCCTCACACGGGGAACTGGACGACATGATAGAACCTCCGCCCGTCGGGATCGTACCGCATCGCCGCCACGCCGTGATAACGCTCCACCACGCGCCGGATGCTTTTCAGCCCGACGCCGTGGAGGCCGGGCCCGCGCTTTTTCGTCCGGAACAGGCCGTGGCCGTCCGGTATCGGCGGCGCGTCGCAGGAGTTGACGACCGACACGATGACGTTCTGCTGCTCTGTGTTTTTCTTCACCGACAGCTCGACCGTCCGCTCGGCAGAGCATTCCGCCGCCTCCAGTGCGTTTTGCAGCAGGTTCCCGTAAAAGGTCGTGATGCTCGGCGCATCCATAAACGACGGACGATCGTCCGTGATCTCGCACCGGAAAGCCACGCCCCGCTCGTCGCATTTCTCCCGGAACTGCTGCAGCAGAAAATTCAGGATGGGATCTTGGCAAAACAGGCTCTGCCGGTCGGGCAGCACTTCCTGCGCAAAATCCGCGATATACGCCGCTATCGCCGGGGCGCCTAGGTCGTTCGCCATGCCGTAGATGGTGTTCAGATGGCTTTTGATGTCGTGGATCAGGATGCGCTGATCCTCCGACCGTTTTTGCAGCTCCCGATAGTATGCGGCATCCGCCTCTTCTTTTTGGATGCTCAACTCCAGCGCCAGCTGCTCGGCATGGATCCGCTGCAACCGGTCATAGATGATCACGAACAGCAAATTCACGATCAGCAGGGTCAGCACGACGATCACCATCAGCAGCTCCACCGTCCGCGTCATCTCCGCGCGGGTACCGACATAGACCGCCGCCGCCGAAACGACGACCGAAAAGATCGGCAAAACGCACAGCGTCCACAAAAACGCCTCTCCCCGCGTCCGCCGGTCGGACGGCCAAAGCTTCGCCGCCATGACCGTAACGAAAAAATACAGCAGCTTGCTGATCACGGCCATCACGATCATCACGGCCAGATCGTCGGCATAAGCGCCGAACCGGTAGCCGAACAGGCTGATGATCCACGCGGCAACGATCTCCGTGACCGCCATGACCGAGGTCAAAAACGCAGAATGCAGCACGGCCGATCTCCATCGGCACTCGTAGTCCATCCGCAGCAAAAGCAGCTGGCAAACGAAAAAAGCCGCACCGTTGAGCACGACGCTGCCAAGCCACGTCGCGCAAAACAGAAGGATATACGCGGCCGCAAAGGACAGGCCGACCCGCAGGCCGGACGCCCTGCGGCAAAACAATGCCTCAAAGTACCGCCACGCGATGACCGCCTCCGCCAGATATAACACCCCGTAGCTGATGTATTCTGCCATCATCTCATGCTCTCCATATACCATAGATACGTATCCTTGCACGCGGTGTACCGCCGTCTGGTCAAATAGGCGGTCAGTTCCTTGTCCCGGTATCTCAGCAAAACCGTGTCTTTGCGGATGGCATTGACGAAATGCAGGTTGATGATATAGCTTCTGTGCGTCACATAAAAGCACGGCAGGGTCAGCGCCTGCCGCCAGTGCTCCATGTTCTGCGTGCTTTGCAGGGTATCCCCCGTCGTATGGATCAGCACCTTCCTGTGCGCCGCCTCGACGCAAACGATCTCCTCGGCCCGCCGGACGAACACCCCGCTATTCACGATGGGGAATTCCCGGCTTTCCGTGCTGTATTGGCGGACGGCGTCCTGCAAGTTGCGATACAGCCTGTCCCTGTCGACCGGCTTCGACAGATAACGGAACACCTGCACACGCATGGCATCGTCCAGATGCTCCGGATAAGAGGTCACGATAAAGATCTTGATGCTCGGGTTCGCCTTTTTGAGCTTTGCGCCGACGTCGATCCCGCCGGTGCCCGGCATCTCCACATCCAAAAAGGCGATATCCGCACGCTCTTCCGCCGCCAGCAGCGCATCACCGCCGGGATAGCAGGCAAAATCCGGCATTTTCCCGCCCGCTCCGGCAAAATATGCCTCCACGGCCGCCCGCAGCCCTTCCAGAGCCGCCGGGTCGTCGTCGCAAAAAACGATACGCATGACCGCACCCCCTATCTTCCGTATGTCCATTATAGCATATCCGCCGCCCGGCCGCCAGCCCCTCTGCGTGCAAGATCGACCAAAACGGCGCAAAAACCGTCGTTTCGCGCATCCCCGCTTGCAAAGCCGGTCGATAAACCGTAAACTGGACGAAACGGCCGCCCGATACTGTACGGCAAAAAAGAGGATATGCTCATGAACGTTTTCTGCAAACAGACGGTCAGAACGCCGGTCTTTTCTCTGCTGACGGTGCTCCTGCTCGCCTTCTCCGTCGCCCTGTCCTGCATCGGCCTTTGCGCACGGACGGGCGCCAAACGGCAAAAAGACAAGATCT
>JAJXDX010000349.1:0-787 GCA_021640185.1 Oscillospiraceae bacterium
GTGAAAGACTATATCCGTTCCATCCCGGATTTTCCCGAGCCGGGCATCATCTTCCGCGACCTGACCTCCGTTTTGCAGGATGCGGACGGGCTGCAGCTGGCGATCGACGAGATGCAGGAGAAGCTGGCCGGGCTGGACTTCGATGTGATCGCGGGCGCGGAGTCCCGCGGGTTCATCCTCGGGATGCCGCTGGCCTATAACCTGCACAAGCCCTTCGTCCCGATCCGCAAAAAGGGCAAGCTGCCCTGCGCCGTGGTATCGAAGGAATACGAACTGGAATACGGCACCGCCACGATCGAGATCCACCGCGACGCGATCAAGCCCGGACAGCGCGTGGTGCTGGTGGACGATCTGATCGCCACGGGCGGCACGATCAAGGCCGCCGCCGATCTGGTGGAGGAGTTGGGCGGCAAGGTCGTGAAGATCCTGTTTTTGATGGAGCTGGCCGGGCTCAACGGCCGCGAAAAGCTGAACGGCTACGACGTCAGCTCCGTCGTCGTGTTCGAAGGGAAATAACGATGCTGCTCTATTACATCCGCCATGCCGACCCGATCTACGAGCCGGACAGCCTCACCCCGCTGGGCGAGCGGCAGGCGGAGGCGCTTTCGCGCCGGCTGGCGCGGTTCGGGCTGGACGAGCTGTATTCGTCCGATTCGGTGCGTGCGCAGCGCACGGCACGGCCGACGGCGGAGCTGCTCAAAAAAGAGGTCACGCTGCTGCCGTGGGCCAACGAGGCGCTCGTGTGGCCGGAAACGACCCTGCCGGGCAACAGCGGGAACGCGTTTTG
>JAJXDX010000349.1:797-2350 GCA_021640185.1 Oscillospiraceae bacterium
GGAGCACCGGCGGCTGCTCGTATCCCCGCAGATGCAGGCGCTGGGCGATCGGTGGTACACCCACCCCGCCTTTGCAGGCACGCCGGTCGCCGGCGGGCTTGCCCGCATCCGGCGGGAGAGCGATGCGTTTTTCCGCTCGCTCGGCTATGAGCACGACCGCGAGGCGCACACCTACCGCGCCCTTGCGCACAACGACCGGCGCGTCGCCCTGTTCGCGCATCAGGGGTTCGGCATCGCGTTTTTGAGCTGCCTGCTCGACATCCCGTACCCCCAGTTCGCCGCGCATTTCGACATCGGCCACAGCGGGATGACCGTCGTGTATTTCGCGCCGGACGGCGAGGACACGCCGCGCATATTCCAGTTGTCGAACGATTCACACATCTATGCCGACGGTCTGCCCACGGACTATCAGGGGTGGATCCGGATCTGAATAAGAAAACACAAGGCCGGGCAATGATGCCCGGCCTTGTGTTTTTCCTTTATGTATAGCGATGCTCCAGCTTGATCGCGGCGTCAAGTGTGGGGTCGATCTCGCGCAGGCGCTGCCGCACGGTGTCGACCAAGGTATCGGTGTCCTTCATGTCGCACGGGACGACGATGTCGAAGATCAGGTTCGTACGCGCCGCGCCCGGCACCAGCCGAAAGTCGTGCAGGGTCAGACGGCCGTCCAGCTCGTGCAGGATCTGCTCGGTCTGCTCGCGCAGGCGGCGCAGCCGGGGATCGCGGTCGTCGACGGGATCCATATGGATGCAGCTGACGATGTTGTATTTGCGCAGCAGCTCGCGCTCGATCTCGTCCACGATCTCGTGGCTGACGAGGATGTCCTGCCGCTGCGGCACCTCGGCGTGCAGCGAGACGATGACGCGCCCCGGCCCGTAATCGTGCACCATCAGGTCGTGCACGCCAAGCACGCCCTCGTGTGAAAGCACCGTGTCGCGGATGCCCGCCACCAGTGCCGGGTCCGGCCGCTGCCCCAGCAGCGGGCCGATCGTGTCGCGGATCACGCCGAAGCCGGACCATATGACGAACAGTGCCACCGCCATGCCGACATAGCCGTCGATCGCGAAGGGGAGGAACTGCCCGATCACGGTGCAGAGCAGCACCAGCGCCGTGCAGACCGTATCGTTGCGGCTGTCGATGCTGCCGGCCAGCAGCGCCTCGGACGACACGGTGCGCCCGATCTTGCGGTAAAACACCGCCATCCACAGCTTGACGAGGATGGAAACGCACAAGATCACGACCGTCAGCAGGCTGAACTGTGCCTGCACGGGATGGATGATCTTATCGAACGCGTCGCGGGCCAACTCGAACCCGGCCACGACGATCAGCACCGCCACGCCCATGGCGGACAGGTACTCGATCCGACCGTGGCCGAAGGGATGCTCTTTATCGGCGGGCGCGGCCGCCAGCCGGAAGCCGACCAGCGTGACGACGACCGATCCGGCATCGGACAGGTTATTGAACGCGTCCGCCGTCACCGCGACGCTGCCGGTCAGCAGACCGGCCAGCAGCTTGAACAAAAACAGCAGCGCGTTGCAGCACAGCCCGGCGAC
>JAJXDX010000021.1:0-4775 GCA_021640185.1 Oscillospiraceae bacterium
CGTCAGTATGGCCGAAAAGCGGACGGTTTATGCGGAGAAAAGAAAAAACCGCATCCGCGAGCGGAGCATCACGCAAGACCGCCGCCCGCAGCGGTCGGCTGCGGGCGGCGGATGATGTAACGGATCAGCCGTTTTGGGCGGCGATGACCTTTTCGGCAACGGGCTGCGGCGCTTCCTCATACCGTTCGAAGGCCAGCGTGAAGTGCCCTCTGCCCTGCGTGGTGGAACGCAGCATCGTGGCATAGTCGCTCATCTCGCCGATCGGCACCTCGGCATCGATGCAGGTCAGGTGCTCGGCGGTCGGATCCATGCCCAGCACGCGGCCGCGCCGCTTGTTGATGTCGCCCATGATGTCGCCGGTGTCGGCAGCAGGGACGAACACCTGCAGGTGACCGATCGGCTCCAGCAGCACCGGCCCCGCTTCGGCGATGCCGGCCTTGTAGGCCAGCGCCGCGGCGGTCTTGAACGCCATTTCCGACGAATCGACCGGGTGGTACGAGCCGTCGACCAGCGTCGCCTTCACGCCCACCAGCGGATAGCCTGCCAGCACGCCTTCCCGCGCACATTCCTGCAGTCCCTTCTCCACGGCGGGGAAATAGTTTTTGGGCACCGCGCCGCCAAAGACCTTTTCCTCGAACACCAGCCCTTCGCTCTCGCACGGCTCGAACTCGATCCACACGTCGCCGAACTGCCCGTGTCCGCCGGACTGCTTTTTATGCCGTCCCTGCACCTTCACCTTGCGGCGGATCGTTTCGCGGTAGGCGATGCGCGGCTGCGCCAGCGTGACCTCCGTGCCGAACTTGCTCTTCAGCCGCGACACGGTCACGTCCAGCTGCTGCTCGCCCATGCCGGACAGCAGCATCTCCCGCGTTTCGGGATCCTGCTCCACGCGGATGGTCGGATCCTCCTCGCGCAGGCGGGCAAGCCCGCTCGCGACCTTTTCTTCCTCGCCCTTCTTGACGGGCTTGACCGCCATCGTCAGGCACGGCGCGTCGAACGGCACGCCCGGCAGCGTGACCGGGTGCTCCGGCGCGCACAGCGTGTCGCCCGTGCCGACGGAGGAGAGCTTCGCCACCGCACCGATGTCGCCCGCCTTGACGCACGGCGTTTCTTCCTGCTTTTTGCCGCGCACGAAATACAGCTTGCCCAGCCGCTCGGTCTGCCCGCTGCGGGTGTCGAGCAGCGTCATATCCGGCCGCACCGTGCCGCGGATCACCTTGAAATAGACCATTTTGCCGACGAAGGGGTCGACGACGGTCTTGAACACCGTCGCCACGACCGGCCCGTTCTCGTCCACGGTCAGCTCCACCGGCTCGCCGCTTTCATCTACACCGGTTTCCCCGGCGACGGATTCCGCCCACGGGGCCAGCCACAGCAGCCCCGTCAGCAGCCGGTCGATCGCCTGCAGCTCCAGCGCGGAGCCGCAGAACACGGGTGCGATCTCGCCCTTGCGCACGCCGGAGGCGATGCCGTGGATCAGTTCATCCGGCGTGAACTCCTCGCCGGAGAAGTATTTTTCCATCAGCTCCTCGCTGGTTTCGGCCACCGCCTCGTTGATCGCGGCGCGCAGCCCCTCCAGCCGGTGCCCCATGTCCGGGATCGGCACTTCCTTCGCCTTGCCGCCCTCATAGGTATAGGCCTTGTACTCCAGCAGATCCACATAGCACTGCACTTTGTGATCGACGACGTAGGGCACGACCAGCGGGCATACCGCCGGGCCGAACGTGGTCTTGAGCTGCTCGAACACGCGGTAGAAATCCGCGCTCTCGCGGTCGAGTTTGTTGACGAAAAAGATCGTAGCGATCCCCTTGGCGCGCGCCGCGGCATACGCTTTTTCCGCGCCGACGGTCACACCGCTCTTGCCGGACAGCACGATCACCGTGCTGCCCGCGGCGCGGATGCCCTCGCGCACCTCGCCGACGAAATCGAACAGGCCGGGCGTGTCGAGCAGATTGATCTTCGTGTTCTTCCATTCCACCGGCACGACGGACGTCGACACCGACACCTGACGGCGGATCTCCTCGGGATCAAAATCGCTGACGGTGTTGCCGTCGGCCACCCGGCCCAAACGGTCCAGCAGGCCGGTCTGATAGCAGATCGCCTCGGTCAGTGAGGTCTTGCCCGACCCGGCATGGCCGGTCAAGGCCACATTGCGGATCGTTTTTGCGGTGATGTTTTTCATGGAAGCACGCCCTTTCTGTTTCTTGAACTATGCACACGGCGGCGCCGTTCGCCCGCCCTCATTTCGGGCAGGCGGAGCGCCGCACACACATGGGTCAACTTGCCCAGTTGATGCAAACAAGTATCGACTTGTTTATTGAATTATACCACACCGTATGGCCGAGTGCAACAGTTTTCTTTTTGTTCTGTACAAAATTTTTCGTCATTTTCTTGTATAATTCTCATAGTTGGCCACGGCAGAGCGGCACGTGCCGACGCCGGGGATATGCTGCTTGCCGATACGCAAAGCGGATACCGCCGCGCGGCACCCTTGGCCATCGGCCGCAGATACACCAAAAGCACTTGCGGAGGCAAGTGCTTTTGGTGGGAGCCATATTACAGGTTTTCGGCCGTTTTACGTACAGCTCTGATCACTTGGCTGTTGATGAAGATCAAAAGGCAAGGCGCAGCCTTACCGGGCACCTTTTCTCTATTCACCATTACTTATCACTTACCAATGATCGGCAAGCAGAGAACGTGTGAAAAGTGAAGAGTGAAAAAGAAATGATCGGCAAGCATCATTCGATACTTGCCGATCATTGGTGCGAGGGAGGGGACTTAGAACCCTTGCCGTTGCCCGGGGCAGTCACCGCTCCGCCGTAAGTCTGTTCTCGGGCAAGGCATCGCATTGCCCTTGGCGGGCAAATGCATGGCGTTTCTGCCTCTCCCGTCCCATGCAAAAAGCTCTCCCGGGACACCCTGACGGGCGTCCCGGGAGAGCTTGGTGCGAGGGAGGGGACTTGAACCCCCACGTCGTCGACACACGCACCTCAAACGTGCCTGTCTGCCAATTCCAGCACCCTCGCATAGGGAACGGTACGTATTATACCACTTGAGGCGCCGCTCTGTCAATACTTTTTTGTTGCCAAGGCGAAAAAATCGTGCTATACTGAACATCGACGGCAAAACGGCCGCCGGGCAAAGGAGGATCCGCCATGCAGCTTTCGCTGATCGTCCCCTGTTATAACGAACAAGACAACGTCGAGGCGTTCCACGACGCCTGCCGCGCGGCCTTCGACGGCCGCATCGCGTCATACGAGCTGATCTTCGTCAACGACGGCAGCCGCGACGATACGTGGGCGCGCCTGACCGCGCTGCAGGAAAGGGCCGACGTGCCGGTCAAGCTGATCGACTTTTCCCGCAATTTCGGCAAAGAGGCGGCCATGTACGCCGGGATGCAGCGCGCCGAGGGCGAGTTCGTCACCGTCATCGACGCCGACCTGCAGCAGCCGCCGGAAAAGGTGCTGGAGATGGTGCGGTTTTTGGAGGCGAACCCCGATTTCGACGCCGTGGCGGCCTATCAGGACGCCCGGCGCGAGGGCCGGTTCACCGCCCTGTGCAAAAAGCTGTTCTACCATGTGATCGACGCGGCGTGCGACATCCCGTTCAAGGCGGACGCCAGCGACTTCCGCACGCTGCGCCGCGGCGTGGTGCAGGCCATCCTGTCCATGGGCGAGTATCACCGCTTTTCCAAGGGCATCTTCTCTTGGGTCGGCTTCCGCACGCACTACCTGCCCTACACCGTGCAGCCGCGCCACGCGGGCAAGACCTCGTGGTCGTTCATCAAGCTGTGCCGCTATGCGGTGGAAGGCATCGTGTCGTTTTCGACCTTTCCGCTGCGGATCGCCACGGTCACGGGCGCGCTGATGGCGTTCATGTCGCTGATCTATATCCTGATCGTCGTCATCAAAAAGCTCGCCTACGGCATCGCCGTGCCGGGCTACGCCACGATCGTGGTGCTGATCCTGTTCACCGGCGGACTGCAGATGATCATGCTGGGCATCATCGGCCAATACATCGCCCGGATCTATATCCAGTCGAAGCAGCGCCCGATCTATATCGCGCGCGAATACCGCCCCCAAAAACCGGAGAAATAATGTCTACGGCTCCGCTGCACTTGCAGCGGAGCCGTGGTTTTTTTGTCCTGCCCCGTTCGAAACAGGTCAGATCTTTTCCGTGTAGTCCAGCGTTTTCAAAAA
The DNA here is from genome assembly GCA_021640185.1 of Oscillospiraceae bacterium. Lineage (GTDB taxonomy): Bacteria > Bacillota > Clostridia > Oscillospirales > Acutalibacteraceae > UBA5905. The sequence goes on from JAJXDX010000021.1 coordinate 4,200, forward strand.
CGCGCACAGCCGGTCATGGACGCCCTTCGGCATGGCATACAGCGACGCATACCGGTTCTCCTTTAGCCCGTTTTTGGACTTTTCCGTCTGCGTATGCGTCGAAAAACGATCCTCCCCGGCCACAGAGACCGCGATCCGGTCCAATTCCGTTTCGCCCTGATATACGCCGATCGGATCAAAGCCGCCGTAAAGCCCCTCATGGCTGATGCCCAGATACGTGCCCTTCACCTCTTTCAGCAGCGAGAGCAGCGTTTCATACTCCTTCGTCCCCTTTTGCAGCGTCACGGCGGCGAACGGCGGGGACTGCGTGTGGAACACCCGGATGCGATCCGCCTTGTCCCAATAGGGCAGATCCTCCAGCGCCATCGTGGCCGGCGGCACGCTCGGCACGTCGTCCAGCTGCGTGGGCTGCGTGTCGTTCTCCGTTTCCCGATCGTCCGTCGGCGCCGCCGAAGGCTCGCCCGCTGCGGTCGTTTTGCCCGCACCGGCGCCGTCGGCCGTGGTAGTGATCTGCGTCTGCCCGCTTTCAGGCGGCTGCGGCCGCTCTGCCCCGCACGAGGCCGACAACACGGCCAT
>JAJXDX010000021.1:4785-13433 GCA_021640185.1 Oscillospiraceae bacterium
TTTCTATTCCGATCATACCATATCCCACAACCGACTGTCAACATCTTTCAGCATCTTCTCCAAATCGACCGAAAACGCCCGGCCCTGCCGCTCTCGCGGCGGGGCCGGGCGTCCATGGTTTTTTATCCCTGTTCCGCGGGCAGCGGATACTGCGCGGCGAAGCGCGCGAACGCCTCGTCGAAGCCCGCGCCGCCGTGCTTGGCCGCCTGCAGCGTTTCGTGCACGTTCAGATCGTGCGCGGCGGCATCGATCACGCAGCCGGCGATGTTGGAGCAGTGATCGGACGTGCGCTCCAGCGCCGTGAGCATATCCGACCAGATAAAGCCCATCTCCACGCTGCACCGCCCCTGCTGCATCCGTCGGATGTGGCGGGTGCGCAGCTCTCTTTTCAGCTCGTCGACCACCTGCTCCAGCGGCTCCACCTCGGCGGCCAGCGCGGTGTCACTGTTGGCAAAGGCCTCCACGGTCAGCCGCAGCACCTCGCTCACCGCGCCGGTCAGCACGGAGAATTCCCGCTGCGCCTCCCCGCTGAGCGACAGCTTTTTGTCCCGCAGCTCCTCGGCGGAGCCGACCAGCTGCGCCGCATGATCGGAGATCCGCTCCAGATCGCCGATCGTTTTCAGCAGCACGGCGGCCTCCTCGCTCTCCTCGCGGTCCATCTGCTCCGCGCTCAGGCGCACCAGATACGTCCCCAGCGTATCCTCCTGCCGGTCGCCGCGGTCCTCCGCCTCGCGCACGCGCTGCGCGGCCGCCGGATCGAACGCGGTCACGCATCCCATCGCCTCGTTCATGGCCTCGGCGGCCGAGCGCGCCATGTCCAGCACGGACGCACGGCAGCGGCCGATCGCCAGCGACGGCGTGGCCAGCAGACGCTCGTCCGGCGCGGTATCCGGCGCGGCCTTCTGCTCGTCCCCGCCCGGGATCAGCCGGCAGACGAGCTTTTCCAGCAGGCCGCTCATCGGCAGCATCAGCGCCGTGCACAGGATGTTAAAGGCCGAATGTGCCACCGCGATGCCGGAAAGGGTAGCGGCCTCGTCAAGGATGACCGGGGCGGCCAGCCACCGCACCAGAGAGAACGCCGTCAGGCACACCGCCGTGCCGATGACGTTGAAGCTCAGATGCACCAGCGCCGCCCGGCGCGCATTGCGGTTGGCGCCAACGGAGGACAGCAGCGCTGTCACGCAGGTGCCGATGTTCTGCCCCATCACGATCGGGACGGCCGCACCGTAGCTGACCGCACCGGTGGAGGCCAGCGCCTGCAAGATGCCGACGGAGGCGGAGCTCGACTGGATGACGGCGGTCAGCAGCGCGCCCGCGGCCACGCCCAGCAGCGGGCTTTTGAACATGAGGAACATCTGCCGGAACTCCGGCACGGCCGCCAGCCCGGACACGGCACCGGACATCGTTTCCATGCCGAACATCAGCGTCGCGAAGCCCAAAAAGATCAGCCCGCTGTCCTTTTTCTTCCCGCGACCGATCATGTACAGCAGCAGCCCGATCAGTGCCAGCACCGGCGTGAACGACGAGGGCTTGAGCAGCTGCACCCACACGCTGCTGCCGTCCACCCCGGCCAGACTGAGCAGCCACGCCGTCACCGTCGTGCCGATGTTCGCGCCCATGATCACATGGATGGACTGATGCAGCGTCATCAGCCCGGAGTTGACGAAGCCCACCACCATCACCGTCGCGGCGGAGGAGCTTTGGATCACGGCGGTGATCCCCAGCCCGGTCAGCAGACCGGACAGCTTGCCGCCGGTCATCCGCGCCAGCACGGCGCGCAGGCCGGTGCCGGCACGGCGCTCCAGCGCCTGCCCCATCACGCTCATGCCGAACAGGAACAGACACAGCCCGCCGACCATGGTCAATACGTCAAAGATCGTCATATCCGCACCCTCACTTTTCCTTCTCTTTTCTCCGATCTTATCATATCAGCCCGATGTCAGATCTTCCGCCACGGTTTTGTCAGATCCGTGTAAGATCCGCGGCATCCCGCGCATATATATCTGCCGTAGGGAGGGATGCTATGACGATATTGACCGCCATGCCGGGCGATACGGTCGCCGCCGTCGCGATACGGGCCGGGGTCGACCCGGCACTGCTGGCGGAGCAGAACGGCCTTGCACCGCAAACGCCGCTCGTCCCCGGTCAAGCGCTCGTGTCGCGCCGCCCGGTGCAGGTGTACACCGTGCAGCCGGGCGATACGCTGTACGGCATCGCGCAGCGGTATTCGACCTCAGTGACGCAGCTGTACCGCGATAACCCCGGCCTTGGCGGGCTGCCGGCGGTATCGCCCGGCCGCGTGCTGGTGATCCGCTACGGAGACGAGCCGGCCTCGGCCATCGACGCGAATGCCTACGCCTATCCCGCCATCTCGGGGGGGCTGCTGCGCCGCACGCTGCCGTACCTGACGTATCTTACCCCGTTCACCTACGGCTTCACACCGGCGGGCACGCTCGTCCCGCTGGACGACGACCTGCTGGTGGAGCTGGCGCTGGGCTACGGCGTGACGCCGTGGATGCACCTGTCCACGCTGACGCAGGACGGCACGTTCAGCAGTGCGCTGGGGCAGCAGCTGCTGCAGGATCCGGCGGCGCAGACGCGCCTGATCGATGCCGTGCTGCACAATATGCGGGAAAAGAACTATCAGGGGCTGGACGTGGACTTCGAGTTCCTCGGCCGGGACGCCGCGCAGGCCTACGCCGCCTTCGTCGCGCGCCTGCGCGAGGCGCTGTCCCCACAGGGGTACGAGGTCACGGTAGCACTGGCGCCCAAAACGGCCGACGGTCAGCCCGGCACACTGTACGAGGGGCACGACTACGCCGCACTGGGCGCGGCGGCGGATGCCGTGCTGCTGATGACGTACGAATGGGGCTACACCTACGGGCCGCCCATGGCCGTCGCGCCCGTGCCCGGCGTGCGCCGGGTGCTCGACTACGCCGTCGGCCGGATCGATCCCAAAAAGATCTTTATGGGCATACCGACCTACGGCTACGATTGGCCGCTGCCCTACGAGCGCGGGACCACGCGCGCCACGTCGCTCTCCAACGTGCAGGCCGTCGATCTGGCCCGCTCCGCCGGCGCCGCGATCTTGTATGACGAAACGGCCGAGGCACCGTATTTCTTCTATACCGCACCGGACGGCACGGCGCACGAGGTGTGGTTCGAGGACGCACGCAGCATCGCCGCCAAGCTCGCCCTCGTGCAGGAATACGGCTTTCGCGGCGTCGGATATTGGAACCTCGATCGGCCATTCCCGCAAAACTGGACGGTGCTGGGCGGATCGTTCCGCATCGCCTATTGACCGCACCGCAGACGGTGTGATAAAATAAGGATAATATAAGGAGGCGATCCGATGGACTTCCCCTGCGAGGACTGCGAGAACTACGAATATGACGAGGAGCAGGAATGCAGCGTCTGCGCGGTCGATATGGACATGGACGAGTTCGAGCGCTGCGTGCTCGCGCCGCAGCCGCCGGGCGCACCGGCTGCACGCTGTCCGTATTACCGCGTGCGCGACGACTACCGCATCGTCCGGCATCAAAACTGAGCCGTTTTTCCGTTGACAAGGCCAAAGCGCCGTGATATGATAAAGACCATCAAGCAGTGGGAGGCGACAGCCATGCTGGCATCGACGAAACAGTTCGTTCAGGCATTGGAGCAAAAAGAGATCCGCTACACCGATCAAGGCACGACCGAAGGCGGCAAAGACATGATCGCCGTCACCTACGGCGGCGACAACATGAGCAGCATCCGCGTGCAGTTCTTCTTTGACGAGGACGGCGAGAGCGTCGCGCTGCGCGTGTTCGACATCGTCAAGGTGTCCGACGACAAAGTCGCCCGGATCCTGACCGCCGTCAACGAGCAGAACGCCCGCTTCCGCTTTGCCAAATTCGTGCTGGACGTGCGCGACAACACCGTACAGGCGGAGATGGACGCGTCCTTCCGCAGCAGCGACGCCGGCGACATCTGCCTAGAGCTCCTGCAGCGCATGGTCGGCATCTGCGACGACGCTTACCCCGAATTGATGAAAGCGATGTGGGCCTGATCCCGCCGCCCTTCCGAACGCACACGAGCCCTCCGCCTCGGCGGAGGGCTCACTTTTTGTCTTGACCGCAAGAAAATCGGGAAATATTCATATTTTGTTCTTCCCATGCGTAAGATCTTGTGATATGATTAAAGGAGCGATGCGGATGAAACGGAAGTCGAGCCGCCGCCGCCGTGCGGCTGCCGCCTTTTTTTCGGACAACCGTCGGCTGTTCCCGTTCGTCGGGCTGTACCTGCTCGGTGCCGTGATCGGTACGGCGGTGTATGTCACGGCCGACGAGGGCACGGCAGGGCTGCTGCGCGCACTGGTGACGCAGACAGCGGTCGGCAGCGGCCTGCGGGGGATCCTGCACGCGCTGTGCGGCAGCTGCTTTTCGCTGATCGCACTGCTGTGCACGCAGTTTTTGCTGGGGCTGTGGCCGTGCGGCGCGCCGTTCGTGCTGCTTTTGCCGGTGCTGCAGGGCACCGCCACGGGCATCAGCGAGGCCGCGCTGTACGCCGAGGGCGGCCGCGGCGTGCTGATCGCGGCGGTCACCGTGCTGCCAAGCGCGCTGCTGTCGGCGGCGCTACTGGCCATGGCGGGGGCGGAGAGCCTGCGCCTCGGCACCCTGCTGTGCCGCACGCTGCTCCCGGCGCTGCCCGCAAAGGCGGGCGACGCGCCGGACGGCGCGCCCGGCGGCGCACTGCGTCAGCCGTTTCGCCTGTACTGTCTGCGCTATGCGCTGTTCGCCTTGGGGGCGGTCGGCGTTGGGCTGATCGACGTGCTGCTGCGCATGGCGCTGCCCTCTTCCCTAAGATGAGCACCAAAAACAAAAGGAGAGATAACGACTGTGGCTGGATTTTTCGGACTGTTCGATTACACGAAGGAAGGGCCGGGCATCGCGAAGGATGCCCCCAAAAAGCGCTCCTTCGTCGTGTTTTTCGAAATCTACGGGCGCAAATTCTGGAACCTGATCTTGGCGGGGCTGCTGTGGCTGCTGGTGGATCTGCCGCTGGTCACGCGCGGCTGGGCGGACGCGGGGCTCGCGTTCATCACCCGCGCCTACGCGCGGGAGAAGCACGCCTTCGTGCGCGAGGACTTTTTTGAAACGATCCGCAAAAACCGCGGACAAGCCTTCGCCGTCGGCCTGATCAACCAGCTGGTCACGGCGCTGCTGATCTTCAACATCGTGTATTATTTTCTGGGGATGAACCCCGGCGTCTACGCCCTGTTCGGCATGGACGTTTCGCAGCTCAAGCCCATGGAGCCGGGCATCCTCGACTATGTCGTCATGGCGGTCACGTGGGTGGGGTACGTACTGTTCACGTGGATGAAATACTACATCCCCTTCATGGTGATCACCTTCAAGCTCAGCACGAAGCAGGTGTACAAAAATGCCTTCATCTTCGCCGTGGCCGGCCTGAAGCCGAACCTGCTGATCTCGCTGATCCTGATCGCGATCTACGGCATCGGCGTCACGCTGGTGCTGCTGATCCCGAACGCCCTGTGCCTGACGCTGGTGCTGCTGATCGGTCTGCTGATCGTCCCCGCCACGCGTTCGTTCCTGATCCAGTTCTGCATCTTCCCCACCGTGCGCCGCCTGATGATCGATCCTTATTATAAGGACAATCCCAACGCCGACCGGCAGGCGCGCCTCGATCTGAACCTCGACGTGGAGGAAAGCCCGGAGCATCCGCAGGAAGAGGCGGTGTTCTCGGATGCCGCCCCGGTCGAGCCGAAGGAGGAGCCGAACATCCCCCGCCAGTATACGGAACGGGAGATGCGCCGGTTCAACGCCCGCCGCACGCAAAGCGGCACGGACGACGATGATGACACGATCTGACCGGGCACGCCCGGCCTTTGGGGGAGGTGCGCCGCGATGAACGGACAGGATGTGATGTTGGCGGTGCTGCTGGTGCTGTCTGTCGGCACGGCGGTGCTGTCGGCCGTGCTGCTGATCCGGCAAAACGCGCTGCTGCGGCGGCAGAACGAGGACGACCGCCGCCGTCAGGCGCTGGAGGACAAGCTGACCGCCCTGCAGAGCGAGCTGTTGCGCGAGCAGCGCGACAGCCGGGAGGAGAGCGCCCGCACGATCCGCGACAGCGTGCAGGGCCTAAGTCAAGTGCTGCTGACCGCGCAAAACGGCGCCAACCGGCAGATGACCGAGCAGTTAGAGGCGATCCGCCGCGCCGTGACGGAGCAGCTGACGCAGATCCGGCAGGAAAACGACCGCCAGATGGATCAGATGCGCCGCACGGTGGACGAAAAGCTGCAAAAAACGCTGGACGAGCGGATCAGCCAATCGTTTCGCTTGGTCAACGAGCGACTGCAGCAGGTGTACGCCGGCTTGGGCGAGATGCGCACGCTGGCCAGCGGCGTCGGCGACCTCAAAAAGGTGCTCTCCAACGTCAAAACGCGCGGCGTATTGGGCGAGATCCAGCTGGGCGCGATCTTGGAGCAGATCCTCTCGCCCGAGCAGTACGCCGCCAACGTCAAAACGAAGCCGAACAGCACCAACGTCGTCGAATACGCCGTGCGCCTGCCCGGTCAGGGCGGCGACGACGGCGACGCGCCTGTCTGGCTGCCGATCGACGCGAAGTTCCCGGCGGATGCCTACACGCAGCTGCTCGATGCTTACGACACCGGCGACCCGGAGCAAGTCCGCGCGGCCGGCGCGGTGCTGGAGCAGCGGATCCGCTCCTTCGCGCGCGACATCCGCGATAAATACCTCGCCCCGCCGTACACCACCGATTTCGGCATCATGTTCCTGCCGATCGAGGGGCTGTATGCCGAGGTCGTGCGCCGCGGCATGATCGAGCCGCTCACGCGCGAGTTCCATGTCAATATCGCCGGGCCGACCACCATGGCCGCACTGCTCAACAGCCTGCAGATGGGCTTCCGCACGCTGGCGATCCAAAAGCGCAGCAGCGAGGTCTGGAAGGTGCTTGGCGCGGTCAAGACCGAGTTCGACAAATTCGCCTCGGCGATCGAAAGCGCGCAGCGTCGTCTGGAGCAGGCGAACGACGAATTGGACAAGCTCGTCGGCGTGCGCACCAGACAGATCCGCCGCCGTCTGGCGGGCGTCACCTCGCTGCCCGACCGGGAGGCGAGCGACCTGCTCTCCGCCGGCGACGCCGCCGACGAGGGCGGCGACGATACCGACCCGACCGCCTGATCTTACACATGATCCGCTCCCCCGCCGCATAAGCTGTGCGTGAGGGGGGATCGGGATGTATCGTATCGTTTCTTGGCCGCGGCTGCGGCAGCTCCTCGTCCTTGGACTGGCGGCCGCCGCGATCGCCGCGGCGGCGGGCGCGGCGCTCTCCGCCGGGCTGGCGGCGCAGCCGACGGCTGCCGCCGTCACGGCGGACGGCACGGTGTGCGTGCCGATCCTGATGTACCACGGCGTGCTGGACGACAGCAGCCGGCAGGGGCAGTACGTCATCTCGCCGCAGCTGCTGGAAAGCGACCTTGCCGCCCTGCGCGACCGGGGCTACACCACCGTCCTGCTGCGCGACCTGATCGACTATGTCGACGGCCTTGCCCCGCTGCCGGAGCGCCCGATCGTACTGACGTTCGACGACGGGTATTACAACAATTATCTTTACGCCTATCCGCTGCTGCGGCGCTACGGGATGCGGGCGGTGATCTCGCCGGTCGTGTCATGGTCAGAAAAATTCTCGCTGCAGGACAGCGACCACGCCGTGTGGTCGCACCTGACGTGGGACGAACTGCGCGAGATGGCGGACAGCGGCACGGTCGAGCTGGCCAGCCACACCTACGATATGCACTACTGCCGGGCAGGCATGCGCAAGGGCACGCTGCGCCGCACCGGCGAGGCGAAGGACGCCTACGCACAGGCGCTGCGCACGGATCTGCAAAAGGCGCAGCGGCTGCTTTCGGAGCACACCGGCGTCACGCCGACTGCTTTCGCCTACCCCTACGGTGCGATGTGCGCCGACGCGGCCGAGGTCATCCGCTCGATGGGCTTTCGCGCCACCCTCAGCTGCGAGAGCCGCGTCTGCCGCATCACGCACGACCCCGAATGTCTGACGGCGCTCGGCCGCTATCTGCGCCCTGCCGGAGTGGACAGCCGGACGTATTTCGACCGGATCGATGCCGCCGTCGCCGAGGCCTGCAAAAAGTAAAGGAAGGATCTGGCATGACACAGGAAGGACTTGACCGCATCAACGCTCTGGCGCGCAAAAGCCGCGAGAGCGGCCTGACCCCTGCGGAGCAGGAGGAGCAAAAGCAACTGCGCGCGCAGTATCTGGCCGATTTCCGCAAAAGCTTATTCGACCAGCTCGATCACACCACCATCGTCGACGAGCAGGGCAACAAGCGCCCGCTCCGCCGCCGCGAAGACGAACCCAAAGCATAACGACAGCCAAAGCCGCCCGGACGAATGTCCGGGCGGCTATTCTTTATCCCCCGATCCGGCGCGCCTGCCGCCACGCCTCCGGCGATAGACCGTAGGCGCGGCAAAACGACCGGAAAAAATGCGAATAGGTCGCGTACCCGCAGCGCGCGGCGATCTCGCCGATCGGGTCGGAGGTCACCTCCAGCAGCCGCGCCGCCTCCTGCGGCATGACGTTCCCGTCCTCCGCCGCGCGCTGCGGGTACG
>JAJXDX010000022.1:0-6083 GCA_021640185.1 Oscillospiraceae bacterium
GGTCTGGCTGCGGCGGGCCGGAGCAGGCGGCGGCCGCCCCGCCGCAGCCAGACCCACGGCAGAAGCCGCAGCCGGACACCGGCTGGCTCGACCGGGACTATCCGGCCCCGGACATCCCGCGCGACCGGGCGGCGCTTGCCGCGGGCGCGCCCGCGGCAGCCGGCGCACCGCCCGCCTCTCCGGCAGATGCGCCGCATTTCCCCTATACGGACGAGGACCTGCACGGCGAGGTGCCCATCCCGCAGCCCGCACCGGGGCAGGCGGCCGCGCAGGACGCGCCGCCCGAGGGCGCGCCCGCCGCGCCGTTTCTCGGCTATCTGCGGGTGTTCGTGTTCACCGGGCAGACGGCGGAGCCGCTGCCCGGCGCACACGTCAAGGTCTGGCGGGAGGGCACGGGCGAAAACGACGGCGAGCAGGCGCTGTTCGCCCACACGCAGACCGACAAGGACGGCCTGACCCCGGTCATCCCGCTGCCGACGGTCGATCCCGCCGCGACGATGGCGCCGTCCGCCGATAAAGCGCCCTTCACCCTCTATAGCGTGCGCGTGGACACGACGGGCTTTTCCCCGGCGATCTATACCGACCTGCCGATCTACGGCGGCGTGAGCGTCACGCAGCCCGCCGGGATGTACCCGCTCATCCCCGGCACGGACCCGGATCTGCCGGTCACGTTCCGCTCCGGCGGGCCGGCGGATCTGTGAAAGGAGGCGCACCATGACCGGACTGCCCTATATCCCGAACGAGATCGTCGTGCACCTCGGCGCGCCGGGCGCGGCGGCGGAGAACGTGTACGTCCCCTTCCCGGACTACATCAAAAACGTCGCCTCCAGCGAGATCTATCCCACCTGGCCGGAAAGTGCGCTGCGCGCGAACATCTATGCCCAGATCTCGTTCGCCCTCAATCGGTACTATACCGAATGGTACCGCAGTCAGGGGTACGACTTCGACATCACGAACTCCACGCGCTTTGACCAGTCCTACGTCCCCGGCCGCGACATCTACGACAGCGTCGGCCGCATCGTCGACGAGATCTTCGATTCCTACCTCGTCAAGGGCAACGGGATCGAGCCGTATTTCGCCCAATACTGCAACGGCACCACCACCACCTGCCCCGGCCTGTCGCAGTGGGGCACGGTCGCGCTGGCCGAGCAGGGCCTCGGCGCATACGACATCCTCACGCGCTATTTCGGGGACGATATCCGCATCGTCACCAATGCGCCGATCCGCAACGGCCTGCCGTCGTATTCCGGCCGCCCGCTGCGGCTGGGCGACACATCGATCGGCGTGCAGCTCAAGCAGATCCAGCTCAACCGCATCTCGACGAACTATCCCGGCATCCCCAAGATCGGCGTGACGGACGGTATCTTCGGCGTGGACACCGAGGAGGCGGTGCGCGCCTTCCAGCGGATCTTCGGCCTGACGCAGGACGGCATCATCGGTCCGGCGACGTGGAACCGCATCTCGTACATCTATAACGCCGTCAAGCGCCTAAGCGAACTGGATAGCGAGGGCATCTCACAGGACGAGGTCGCCGACCGCTTCACCAACGAGATCACGCCCGGCAGCAACGGGATCGAGGTGCTGTCCATCCAGTATTTCCTCAACGTCGTCGCGGCATTTTACGACACGGTCCCCCGCATCGCCCTCACCGGCTATTACGGCGAGGCGACGGAGAACGCCGTGCGCGCCTATCAGCAAACGTTCGGCCTGCCGGTCACCGGCATCGTCGACCGCGCCACCGGCCTGTCGATCTACGATACGTATCTCAGCATCCTCGACACGACACAGTTCATCGACGGCGGCGTACGGCTGTTCCCCGGCCGTGCGCTGCGCCAAGGCTCGACGGGAGAGGACGTCCGGCTGATCCAGGAATACCTCGCCTATCTCTCGCAGACCTTCCCGCAGATCCCCGCGCCGTCGGTCACCGGTGTCTACGGGCAGGAAACGGAGGCGGCCGTATCGGCCTTCCAGCGTCTGTTCGGCCTGCCGGATACCGGTACCGTCGGCGCGGTGACATGGGACGCCATCGCGTCCACTTATTCGGATCTGCGCACCGGCAACACCAAGCGGCTGGGGCAGTACCCCGGCTTCCCGCTGTCTAAGGAGGTAGACGCATGAACGACATGGAGCAAAACGACATCACGCAGGATCGCGCCGTGTACGTGCGGGAGCTGCAGCGTTATCTGCGCAGCATCCAGCGGGCCGTGCAGGGCTATGCGGACGTGACCGTCAACGGTATCTTCGACGGTACCACGCAGCAAGCCGTGCGCCGCTTCCAGACCTCGGTCGGCCTGCCGGCCACCGGCACGGTCGATCGCAGCACGTGGGACGCCATCGCCGCAGCCGGACAAACGGCGCAGGAGGTGGACGAAGCACCCGCGCCGATCGTCGTATACCGGCGCGGCAGCCCGCCGCTCTCCGTCGGTGCCGGCGGCGACGCGACGGAAATGCTCAACATCATGCTGCGCACATTGGCCGGGCGCTTCGCCGATCTGCCCGCGCCCGGCGCGGCAGGCCGAACCTACACCGCGCAGACGGCCGCCGCCGTCGCCGCGCTGCAAAAGCGCGCCGGACTGGTGGATAACGGCATCACCGATAAGCAGACATGGAACGCCGTCGTGGCACTGTACGATCAGCCGCCGCAAAGCGACGGCTGATCCCCGGATCATACCGACGTAAGGAGGACGGCATGAACAAGCGCACCTTCGTCAAAAACACGGCCCTCATGACCGTCACCTCTCTGCTGCTGCGCACATTGGGCATCGTGTTTCGCCTGATCCTGTCCGGCCGGCTCGGCGCGCAGGGCATGGGGCTTTACCAGCTGGTGTTCTCGGTGTATGTGCTGGGCACGGCGTTCGCCTCCGCCGGGATCACCACCGCCGTCACCCGCACGGTCGGCGAGCGTCTGGCCAAGGGCGATGCCGCCGGCGCGCGCCGCGCGGTGCGCCTGTCGGCGTGGCTCAGCCTGTCGGTCGGGCTATCCTCGGCCGCGGTGCTGTTTTTTGCCCGTTCGGGCATCGCCGCCCTGATCGGCGACGCACGCGCGTGCCCCGCCTTGGCGGTGTGCGGCGCGGCGCTGCCGTTCGTCGGCGTTTCCGCGTGCCTCAAGGGGCATTTTCTCGCGCGCCGCCGCGCCGGCCCGCCGTGCGTCGCCCAGTTGGCGGAGCAGATCGCCCGCATCGGCGCGGTGCTGTCGCTGCTCACCTTGGCGGGCGATCCGCCGCTCGGCGAGGCGTGCCGCATCGTCATGCTCGGCGACGTGCTGTCCGAGGGCGTGTCCTGCGCTCTGCTGCTGATCTTTTATCTTTCGGATACGCGCCGCCTGCGCCGCGCCGCCGCGCCCGTTCCCCCGCTGCGCCGCCGCACCGTACTGCGGCAGCTGCTGGGGATCGCCGTCCCGCTGACGGCGGGGCGCTATCTCACCACCGTGCTGCGCACGGTGGAGAACATCCTCGTCCCGGCCAGACTGACGCTGTTCACCCGCTCCGATGCACTGTCGCTCGCCCAGTTCGGCGCGGTCAAGGGCATGGCACTGCCGCTGCTGTTTTTCCCGGCGGCGCTGCTCGTCACGGTGACGAACCTGCTGGTGCCGGAGCTGTCCGACGCGCACGCGCTCGGGCAGCGACGGCAGGTCGCCCGCGCCGGCGAACGGGCGGTGGACATCACCGTCGCGGCCGGGATCCCGATCGGCTGCGTGTTCACGGTGTACGGCGATGTGCTGGGGCAGCTGCTGTATCATGATGCCACCGTCGGCCTGCTGCTCACGCTGCTCGGCCCGCTGGCCCCGGTCATGTATCTCGATACCGTCGCCACCGGGCTGCTGCGCGGTCTGGGCGAGCAGGTGCATTCCCTGTGGTACGCCGTGGCGGATCTGGTCGTGCGGCTGGTGCTGATCTGGCTGCTGCTGCCGCGCTGGGGACTGTCCGGCTTTCTGTTCGTCATGCTCGTCAGCAATCTGCTCACCGCCGCGCTCAGCACGCACCGCCTGCTCACGGTCAGCGGCGCGCATCTTCGCTGGCGGCAGAAGGTCTTTCGCCCGCTGTTCGCCGCGCTGCTGTGCGGCGGCGCCGTTGCCGCCCTGCGCCGGCTGCTCCCCGCCCCCGTCGGCACCGCCGCGCAGATCCTGCGGCTGTGCCTCGGCTCGTGCGTCATCCTCTCGGTCTGTGCACTCGTTTATTTCGTTATTGACAGATCCCCTCCCGCCGTGTATACTTTCCTTAAAAGGAAGCAAAAAGGGAGAGGATAGATCATGCGGGAATTGACCGTCGAACGGCAAAAGAGCTTCGTCGGCTGCGCCGTCGCGCTGAAGGTCTATATCGAGGATCCGACTTCATTCGATCTGATGATCGGCGGCGTACCGTGCCGCCGACTCGGCGTGCTGAAAAACGGGCAGCGCGCCGCCTTCACGGTCGGCGAACAGGCCGCCCGCGTTTTCGTCATCGCGGATAGCGTGAGCCGCGATTACTGCAGCGAGTTCTATCCGCTCCCGGCGGGCGACACACCGGTATTCCTCACCGGCAAAACCAAGTTCAGCCCCTCTACGGGCAACGCGTTCCGCTTCGACGGCAACGATAGTCCGGAAGTGCTCGCCCACCGCCGGGCAGCAGGCAAAAAGGGCGCGGCGGTGACGTGGATCACGATCGCGGCCTGTATCCTCGCCGCCTTCGGGGCCAGCCGGATCACCCGGCTGCTCACCGCGCCAAAGGCGCAGCAGTTCCAAAACGCGTATTTCTCCATCACCCTGACGGACGACTTTACCGAAACGCAGGCCGAGCCGTTCGCGGCAGCCTACGGCTCGCGCGATGCCGCCGTTTTGGCCATGCGCAACACGTTCGCCGAGGCGGACATCGCCGATCTGACGCCGGAGGGATACGCCCGCCTTTCGATCGACCTCAATAAGCTTTCGTCGTCGCCGCAGCAGGAGAACGACCTGACCTATTATGTTTATCAAAGTCAGCCGAACGACGACGGCATCACCTATCGCTACTATGCCTATGTTTTCAAAACGACGGATGCCTTCTGGGTCATCCAGTTCGCCACGGATGCCGACCGTGCCGACCGCTATGCCGCGGATTTTTCGGCTTGGGCCTCCACGGTCGCCTTCGCCGACGGCTCCGCCGCCCTGCCGTCCGGCAGCACCCTTTGACCAGCAAAGCCCACCGCGAACTTACACAAAAACGAACTCCCGACAGGCCGCAAGGCTCGCCGGGGGTTCGTTTTTCATTTTTTCCCTTGTTCGTTCGCCGCAAGGAACTCGCCCACCAGCATATTCAGCACATGGATCTGGCTGTCGGTCAACCCGTCCGCGCGGATCGTTTTGTCCGTATCCAGCCCCAGCAGATAGTCCGTCGACACATGGAATTCCAGTGCATATTTGATCAGCATATCCAAGCTGACCGGACGGGCATCCGTTTCATAGGCCGAGATGATGGATTTCTTCACCCAAAGCCGCCCCGCAAGCTGTTCCTGCGTCAGGCCCTTGGATAGCCGCAGTTCCTTCGCGATCTCCGAAAAATCCCGCATTTTGTGTCATCCTTTCCACAAAGATAAGACTATCATAAAAGTAGAATATCCGTTTTTGTGGAATAAAGTATTGACTTTTGTGGAATTCTGGGATATGATAAATGGCAGAGGGGCGGCTGTCAACGATAGCCCCCAAAAGAGAGGAGCATCTACATGAAACTGAACAAGATCTTGGTCGTCATTGCGTGTCTTTGCCTGCTGTGCGGTTGTACGGCGGCAACGGGACCGACGAAGGAAAATGAGCCGACGATCAAAACGACGAAACAGGAAAACCGAGCCGAAGCATTGATCTCCCTGTTATCCCAAACAGCCAAAACAGGATCGAGCGATTCGATCAAAGGAAAAACAGCCTATATGATCATGAGCGATACAACAACGACCAGCGCAGGCACGTTCATTTATATCTACTACTCTAACAACGGCGGCAGTATCGGCGTAGGCGGTACGATCATCCAGCCGGGCAAAGGAGAAGAAAGCACGATCGAAATACCGCTCTCCAGCGATATGAAAAGGGACATGACCGTCCGCTTCGAAACAAAAAATACGATGAATTCGACCGG
>JAJXDX010000022.1:6093-13431 GCA_021640185.1 Oscillospiraceae bacterium
GCACGCCAACAAAGCGCAGTTTTCCGATGATAGCACAGTCATTTACGATCGCGGAAGCGCGACTAACGCGAACGGACAGTCGGGCGAGCCGGATAAGCAGCAGGCAGAGGAATTACTGTCAATGAGTGCGCAGATGCTCCTGCGCGCACTGAAAAGCTGGATCAGATCGAATTCTGATTATACATTGGCCGATCTTGGCTTCACCAACTTTTATTAAGGAAGGAGCAAAAAATCATGGATAAACGATCCTCTTCGGAAATGATCGGCACGGAAGCCGCCGCTGCCCGCTTCGGCGTGTCAAAAAGCACCGTCCAGCGCTGGTGCCGCGAAGGAAAGATCGACGGTGCCGTGCAAGACGCGCCTTTTCACCCGTGGCATATCCCGGGCGATGCGCAAGACCCGCGTTCGCGCAAAAAATGATCATACAAGGTGTTATTCACGATCTGAGGAGGAAGGATATATGTCTACCGAAACAGAGGATCTGTTCGTCCAGCTTTTCTTTATCTTACTCATGGGGACGATGCTGGGACTGATTCCTGCAACGATCGCGCAAAGAAAAGGATACAGCTTCGGGACTTGGTGGTTTTTCGGTTTCATGCTGTTTATCGTGGCGATCGTTGCCGCCTGTTGCTTAGAGGACAAAACAAAACCCAAAACGCCGACCTATTATCTTCCCGTACAGCCGTACACACCGCCATACCCCCCATCGACTGCGCCGAGCAAGACCGACCGTTCCGCCATCGACGAACTGAAAGAGTATAAGGAATTGCTCGATCAGGGCACGATCACCGAAGAAGAATTTGCAAGCGTCAAGGCACGATTGCTGAATAAAAACTGAAAGGACGATCCACGTGGATACCATGACCATCGATAAACGTCCGGCACTTCTCATATCCGGCATCATCGCACTGGCATATGGCATTACCAGTCTGTTTCTGCCCGAAAAAAATCTTGTCGTGGCCATTGCCAGTATCATCGCAGGGCTGGCATTTCTGTTTGTCAAAAAGAAAATGCCTCTTCTTATCTCGTTCTACGGATACTGTATCATCCTCGCCGGGTTCTGGGGCTATACGCTTTATCTCTATCACGATATGCATCAAAACAGCATCGAGTTTATCGAAGCGTTCGATAACAGCGACAAAGCTGCATTGCTTCAAAAATACAGTATCGATTCACTGGCCTCAATGTTGGAGAAATCGTTCCAAGCCAAACAATGGACCGAAAACGCCCTGCCGGCACTTCGGGTCGCGTTCCCGCTCACGCTCATCTCCGCCGCCGCTCTGTTGGCTGTAGCAACGCTGCGCTCTATGGATAAAGGCTGCCTGATCGACGAGATCGCAAAAAAATTCTGGTTTCTGCCGGGACTTGGGTTTCTATTTTTGGGTCTGTGGCAGAGCATATCCGTAAAAGACGGTCTGTCGGCATTTTTCTATGTTACGCTCTTTTACCTGTCAGCACTTTTCCTTTCCCTTGGTTATTGGTTGCGCAGCCCCATTTCGACTGTCGATGTCAGCATTATTCTTGAGCAATAGAGAGGACAGACCACCGCGCCGCCCGCCGAAAACTCGGCGGGCGGCGCGTTCTGTTCATTTCTCTTTTTTTATTCCCCGGATGCTCTCCTGATACGCGGCGAAGGACTGCTCGCTCTTGTTGTCGCCGGGATGGTAGTACACCTGCCCGCGCAGCGCGTCCGGCAGATACTGCTGCTGCACCCAGTGGCCGGGAAAATCGTGCGGATACAGATAGAACTGCCCCTTTTTCTCCTTCGGCACGTCGTCGCCGTCATAGTGCTTGTTTTGCAGCTGCCGCGGGATCGGACCGCTGCGCCCGGCGCGCACGTCGGCCATCGCGGCATCGATCCCCAGATATGCCGCGTTCGATTTCGGTGCCTGACACACCATGACCACCGCGTCCGCCAGCGGGATCCGCGCCTCCGGCAGCCCCACCTGCTGCGCGATGTCCACCGCCGCCTTCACGATCGGCAGGATCATCGGATAGGCCAGCCCCACGTCCTCGCTGGCGCACACCATCAGGCGGCGGCAGGCCGAGGGCAGATCCCCGCTCTCCAGCAACCGCGCCAGATAGTGCAGCGCCGCATCGGGATCGGAGCCGCGCATGGATTTTTGATAAGCGGAAACGATGTCGTAATGCTCGTCCCCCTCGCGGTCATAGCGCATGGCGCTGCGCTGGGCCAGCTGCTTCGCCGTGTCCGGCGTCACCAGCACACTGCCATCCGGCTGCAGCGTCCCGGCCAGCGCGCACAGCTCCACGGCGTTGAGCGCCTTGCGCACATCGCCGCCGCAGGAGCGGGCGATATGCTCCGCCGCCGCCGGATCGACGACGATGTCGTGCCCCTGCTCCTCGCGCAGGAAGGCGAACCCGCGCTGCACCGCGCGCAGGATCTCCTCCGGCTCGACGGCCTTGAACTCGAACACCGTCGACCGGCTGAGGATCGCGTTGTACACATAAAAATACGGGTTCTCGGTCGTCGAGGCGATCAGCGTGATCCGCCCGTTCTCGATGTATTCCAGCAGCGTCTGCTGCTGCCGCTTGTTGAAATACTGGATCTCGTCCAGATACAGCAGGATCCCGCCCACGCCCGCAAAGGTATCCAGCTCGTCGACGACGGCCTTGATGTCCGCCGTCGAGGCCGTCGTGCCGTTGAGCTTGTGCAGGCGCATATCCGTGCGCTCGGCGATGATGCGCGCCACGGTCGTTTTGCCCACGCCGGACGGCCCGTAGAAGATCAGGTTCGGGATGCGCCCGTGATCCAATATGCTGCGCAGCGCCTTGCCGGGCGCAAGCAGATGCCGCTGCCCCACCACGTCGTCGAGCGTCGTCGGCCGGATCCGATCCGCCAGCGGTGCACTCATCCTTCATCCCTCGCTTTTCGCCGTTTTCCCGTCCATCATACACCCGCGCGGGGCGTTTGTCAAGCAAAAAAGACCATTTGTTCGCCGCCGGCGGTTGACACTTCGGCCCGATCGTGGTATGATCAAACTGAGGTGAACGGCCATGACCAAAAAGCAGCGCGCCGCAGCGGCGATCGAGATACTCAAACAGCGCTACCCGCAGGCGGTCTGCTCGCTCGAGGCGGAGCAGCCGCTGCAGCTGCTGATCGCCACGCGCCTGTCCGCGCAGTGCACGGATGCGCGCGTCAATATGGTCACCCCGGCGCTGTTCGCGCGTTTCCCCACGCTCGACGCGTTCGCCGAGGCGACGCCGGAGGAGGTCGGCGGATACATCCGCTCCTGCGGCCTGTACCAGACCAAGGCGCGCGACATCGTGGCCATGTGCGTCATGCTGCGCGACGAGTTCGGCGGCGTTCTGCCGGACACGGTGGAGGAGCTGACGCGCCTGCCTGGCGTCGGCCGCAAGACCGCCAACCTGGTGTGCGGGGACGTGTTCGGCAAGCCCGCGGTGGTCGCAGACACGCACTGCATCCGCATCACCGGCCGGCTGGGTCTGACCGACGGCACGAAGGATCCGCTGTCGGTCGAGCGGCAGCTGCGCCGCGTGCTGCCCCCGCAGGAGAGCAACGCCTTCTGCCACCGGATCGTGCTGTTCGGGCGCGAGGTGTGCACCGCCCGCGCGCCCAAGTGCGGTCAGTGCCCGCTGGCCGAGATCTGCCCGTCGTGCGGGAAGGTCAGCGCCGTACAGACCAAACGGTAGACCGGACAGGAAAGAAGCCCCAAGGCATACCAAAACCCGGTATACAGCGGGCAGATCTGCCCCAAGATATTGAACGGCACGTCACTGTAGTCCCATACATCCATGTGCAGCCACAGGTTGACGACGCACCCGCAAAGCAGCTCCAGCGCCGTCACCGTCCCGGCGCACACCGCCCCGCGCACGGCCAGCGGCGTTCGCCGCATATGCCGGTGGATCAGCCCCATCGCCTCGAAGCACGCGCCGCCAAGCAAAAACATCGTCCAATGGGTACGCCCGCGCCACATCAGCTCGATCAGGTTGTAGCCAAGGCCGCCCACGACGGCCGCGGCGGCGTGCGTCCCGATCCGCATCGGCGGCAGAGCCGCCCCGTTTTCCCCGTTTTTCATCCGTCCGCTCCCCTTTCCCGCGCATAGTCTGCACCAAACGGGGACGATCATCCGACCGGCTGCGGCAAAATGCTCCCGGCAGCATTTCCCGCCACAAAATCAAGAAAAGAGGGATCCCCGATGCTCGAGATCCGCGAACTCACCAAGATCTACCGTCCAAAACGCGGCGTGCCCGTCACGGCGCTCGATCATGTTTCGCTGCGGCTGCCGTCGCACGGGATGGTGTTTTTGCTGGGCAAGTCCGGCAGCGGCAAATCGACGCTGCTCAACCTGCTCGGCGGTCTCGACCGCGCCGACAGCGGCGAGATCCTGATCCGCGGCGCATCCGCCGAAAACTTCCGGCAGGAGCATTTCGACAGCTACCGCAACACCTACGTCGGCTTCATTTTTCAGGAATACAATATCCTTGACGAGTTCACCGTCGGCGCGAACATCGCCTTGGCGATCGAGCTGCAGGGCCGCCGCGCGACCGACGAACAGATCGCTCAGATCCTGCATGAGGTCGACCTCGACGGCTACGGCGCACGCCGCCCGAACGAGCTGTCCGGCGGCCAGAAGCAGCGCGTGGCGATCGCCCGCGCGCTGGTCAAGCAGCCGCGCATCATCATGGCGGACGAGCCGACCGGCGCGCTCGATTCCGCCACCGGCCGGCAGATCTTAGACACGCTCAAGCGCCTGTCCGCCGACCGGCTGGTGATCGTCGTTTCGCACGACCGCGAATTTGCCGAGCGGTACGCCGACCGCATCATCGAATTGGCGGACGGCCGCGTCGTCGCCGACGTCACCTACACCGAGCAGAGCACACCGCAGACGGACGCGGCACAGCCGCTCACGTTCTCCGGCAGTACGGTCACCCTCGCCCCCGGCTATCATCTGACCGAGGAGGACCGCGCGCAGATCAACGCCTACATCGACGCTTTGGCCAAGGACCGGCCGCAGGCGGTGACGCTTTCGGCCGCCCCGGCGGCACGGCGGCTCGCCGTGCCGACCGATCCGGCCGCCGTACAGGGCGAGGGCGGCGGATTTTCGCTGATCCGCTCCCGCCTGCCGCTGCGCTGCGCGTTCAAGATCGGCGGCAGCAGCCTTGGACATAAGCGGCTGCGTCTGGCCGTCACGATCGTCCTGTCGTGCATCGCATTCGGCCTGTTCGGTCTGGCAGACACCTTCGCCGGCTACGACCATATCCGCGCCTGCACCGATTCGCTGCTCGACACCGGGACGGACTACGTCGCCGTCGATAAAGAGATGACATTCACCGACGGCCAAAGCGCCGATAGCGGGCCGATGACCGTTTCCGGCCTGCGGCTGCTGCCGAAGGATCTGACCGCCTTCACCGAGCAGACCGGCGTGCCGGTGGTGGGCGTGTACGTCCCGCGCGACAGCCGCCTCCGGTTCAATGAGAGCCTTTGCCCGGAGGACGAAAACGAGGCCACGCGCCTGCGCAACGTGTTCCCCACCGCGCTCAACGGCCTTGTCCAGATCGATGAACAGACGCTCGACCGCCTCGGTTGGCCGCTCGTCGCCGGGCGTCTGCCCGACGGCACGAAGGACGAGATCGTGCTGACCTCCTTTGTCTGCCAGTCGTTCATCCGCATGGGCTACACCGACGGCCGCACGGACGAAAAGGGCGCGCCGATCGCAGTAAAGATCGCGTCTGCGGCCGACATGGTGGGCAAAACGGTCCGCATCGACGAAAAGGCCTTCACCGTCACCGGCGTGATCGATACGCAGCCGGATCTCGAGCGCTATATGGTCCTGACGGAGCCGCAGACCGACGCCATGACCACGGTGGAGATCATGGCGCGCTTCGCCCTGTCGCAGGAATGGAGCTATGCCCTGCGCTATAGCCTGCACGCCACCGGCTTCGTCGGCAGCGGATATGTCGACCGCCTGATCGCGGCCGAGCCGTCCACCCGCCAGATCAACAAAAGCGGGTACAACAGCCTGTATCTGTACACGGAGCAGCCGGACGACGCCGCGAACGCCCCGATCGGCATCGCACCGGACTACATCGCCCGCCTGTCCGACATCGACCGAAAGGACATCGTCTGGCTCGACGGCGCGCAGACCGCCCTTGGTGAAAAGGATCTGATCGTGTCGCTGGATCTGATCGCCTACCCGCTCCAACAGCTGCAAGGCTCCGCCGGTACGGCCGTGACCGATGACGAGCCGGCCTACGACGACGGGAACACCGGTCTGCCGGCCGAGGGCGACACCGAGGCATTGCGGCAGCTCGTCCGGCGGCTGCTCGCGCAGCCCGGCAACGGCAGCCTGATCGAGGACAGCCGCCGCACCACCTTGGATGACCGGATCGACGGCTACCGGATCGTTGGGGTCATCGACTACCGGACCGACCCGACGCTGTCGGACACGGTCGTCGTCGGCAGCACGCTGTATTCTCTGCTCACCACCGACGAGGACGGCAGCTACACCTTCGCTGCCGGACGGATGCCCGACACGGCGGACGGCGTGCGCACCGTCGTGCGCACCTGCTACCGCGGCACGGACGGCGTGCGCTACCCGCTGTCCAACGCCGTCACGTTCGAGCTCGACGCGCTCAACGATCTGCTCGGCACGCTCGCCAAGGGCTTTTTGGGGATCGGCATCGCGTTCGCGCTGTTCGCCTCGCTGATGCTGGCCAACTTCATCGCCGTCAGCATCGCTTATAAGAAGCAGGAGATCGGCATCCTGCGCGCCATCGGCTCGCGCAGCAACGATGTGTTCCGCATCTTCTTTGCCGAGGCGTTCATCATCGCCATGATCAATTTCGTCCTGTCTACCGTCGGTGTCGCACTGCTGACCGGATGGATCAACGCCCTGATCCGTAACGAGCTGCACATCCTCGTCACCGTGCTCGGGTTCGGCCTGCGGCAGACGCTGCTGCTGTTCGCGGTCAGTCTGCTCGTCGCGGCACTGGCCAGCTTCTTCCCCGTACGCCGCATCGCCGCCAAACGTCCGATCGACGCCATCCGCGGCCGCTGATCCTCACCCATCGATAAAATATGCCCGCCGGAGAGCGATGCTCTCCGGCGGGCATGATATTTTCTTCGGTCGTTTCATTCGATCAGCATCGTGCACACCAGCTGGGCATATGCGCGCACGAGGAAATCGTTCGGGTGGTTGACGTTGTTCGCGGTCATGTCAAAAAACCGCTTATGCTGCAGCAGCACCTGATGCACCGCCGTCATGTCGCCGACCACCACGCCGCCGCTCTTCCCGGCCACGCCCTGCCGCTCCAGCTGATACAGCACCTCGGCATACTGCGTATGGTACGCCGCAT
>JAJXDX010000023.1:0-11573 GCA_021640185.1 Oscillospiraceae bacterium
GCACCATCAGCAGGAACACGCCGCCGTTTTTGAGCAGCGTCAGCACACGGGAGTCGCCCATGTTGAAGATGACGCTGCCGACCGTTTCGCTGTTCGTGCCGAGCGTCCCCAGACCGTATTCATAGATCGCATAGCGCGAGGCGAGCAGATGCCCGGTGGGCACGAACAAATCAGCATAAAACGTATCGTTCCACTGCCAGACGAACGAGAACAGCGCCACGGTCAGGATCAGCGTGGTCGCACTGGGCAGCATGATGCGCAAAAACGTGCCAAGGTCGCCGGAGCCGTCGACCATCGCGGCCTCCTCCGTCTCCTTGGGCATCCCGCGGAACGATTGACGGAACAGGAAGATGAACAGGCCGTTGCGCAAGCCCTGACCGGTGACGGCCAGGATGTAATACGGCAGGTAGCTGTTCATCATATCCACGCCCGGCCGCCCGGTGAACAGGCGGATCAGGCCGAGAATGTCGAAATATTTGAAATTGAAGAACTGCGGGATCATCATCGTCTGCGGCGGCACGACGATCGTGAGCACCGCCAGCACGAACAGCAGCTTTTTGGCCGGGAACTCGAACCGGGCGAAGCCGTAGCCGACCATCATGCAGATGAACACCTGCACGACCGTGACCGTACCGCAGACGACCGCGGTCACCAGCAGCGAACGCCAGTAATCCATCCGCTCGATGGCGTACTTGATGTTGCTGAGGGTGAAGTGCTTCGGGATCCACAGCACGGCGTTATCGTAGATATCGATCTGCAGCATGAACGCCTTGCTGATCATGATGATGACCGGGTACAGAATGATGAACGCGAAGCCCAGCAGAAACACCGTGCGGATCAGCGCATAGATCCAGCTGCCGGTGATGCGGCGCACGCGCAGCGCACGCCGATCGTCGAGCAGACGGCGCACGCCGGAAAGGGACGACGGGAGCATAACGGCACTTCCTTTCTCTGCCGGTCAGGTGTAATAGAAGATGCGGCGGCTGATCAGCCACGACACCAGCCCCAAGATCGCCGAAACGATCAGCAGGTACATCAGGCTCATCGCACTGGACAGACCGAACTTGAAGTTGGTGAACGCCAGCCGGGAGGTGTACTGCATGACCTCGTTCGCGTCCGAGGTGAAGGTGTTGACGATCGAATACACGACGTTGACGAGCACCATCGGCATCATCATCGGGAACGTGATCTTCCAAAACGTTTCCCACTTGCCGCCGCCCTCGATGAAGCAGGCTTCATACAGCGAGGGCGAGATGGCGTTGAGCCCGGCGAGGAAGATGAAGATCTGGATGCCGGACACCGTGATGACGGAATAGATGTTATCGATCGGTGTGGTGATGTAGCCGATCAGCTTTTCGGACAGCCCCATCTCGAGCAGGTACTTCTCCAGATTGACGCTGGAGAGCACCGACACGGTCTGCGTGACCTCCGCCATGGAGCTGTCGACCGCCGAGTTGATCTGGCTGAGGCCGGACTGCATGGTCAGGAACGCACCGGACGACATGATGACCGGCAGGAAGAATATCGCCTTCATCACGGCGTTGCCGTGGAACTTCTGCTTGAGCAGCAGCGCCACGAAAAAGCTGAACACCAGCACGACCGGCACGGTCAGCAGCAGGTCCTTGACCGAGCCCCACAGCATACGCGGGTAATCCGCGTTTTCGAAAAACATGGTGTGGTATTTATCCAGACCGGAGAACGCGTAGTAGTAGCCGTTCGCGTCGAACTCGACCTCGCCGAACGAGTAGATCACCGTTTTGACCAGCGGGATCAGGAAGAACGCGATGACGCCCACGACCCACGGCGAGATGAACAGCAGACCGGATCTGGCCCTGCGGCGCATCAGCGCCGAACCGTATTTGTGCCTCATCCGACCGCCCCCTTCACAAAGCTCATCGCCGGAACGGTCAGGCCGTCCGCCATCACCGGCGCATCGGTATAATTGACATAGATGCGCACGCCGTTTTCGTACGTGACGCGCTGCACGCCGTCCGCCACGCGCTCATCGGCCGTCATGCGCTGCCCCTGCACGGCATCGAGCACGGCAGAGAGCGAACGCCAGCTGCCGACGATGCGGTCGTACCAGCCGGAGAACGAGGCGGAGAAGTTGCCGTCATACTCGGTATCGGCCAGCACGGACGGATCCGACGCGCACACCTGATACAGCGGCGCGATGCCGTATTCCGCACAGCGCAGCACCGCCTGCGTGAAGTCGTCCGACAGGTTGAGCGGCGTGCTGCCGAGATCCACGGTATCGCGCAGGACCATCGGCAAAAACGGCACGCTCTCGTCCTCGCACAGCAAGCCGCTGTTATCGGCCGCGGTGCGCACGATGTGATCGGCATACCGCACGCCGTACTCAAAGCCGGTCGTGAGCATCACGCCGTCGACCTGACCTGCGATCTGCTCCAGCTGGCGCTCGGCCAGCTTCTGCGCCGCGGCGCGGTCGAGCTGCGCATTTTCGGTATAGTCGGCATACAATTCGCTGCCGTGCGTGCGCAGCGACAGCCCCGCCCCCGCGAAACGCGAGAAACGGCTAAGGAACTTATCGGTCAGCGACAGGCGCAGCCGGGCGCTGACGACGCGGCGGGAATACGGCTTGACGCCGTCGCCCTCGCGCCCGTACAGCGTGGCATAGGAGATATCCTCGATCAGCGCGGGCTGGCTGTCCAGCGTTTTGACCGCGCTGCGGGTGTTCGAGAACCCGTTGCCGCCGGTGTAGGTCGTTTGCAGATCGATGTCCGGATACAGGCCGACGCCGTTCGCTTGACAATAGTCCAGCAGCCGCTCGAACCCGCTGCGGCCGCCGAGCGAGCGCTCGAACGACAGCTTGGCCGGATGATCGTGCTTGATGCCGCCCGCCGACCAGCCGATGGTCTTGAGTTTCACGCCGGTCACGCCGTCGGCGCGCAGGCGGTCGAGGATCTCGATATTCTGGTCGAAGGTGGTGGCCGCCTTGACACCGGTATACGCCACGCCGAGGAAGCTCTTGTAGCCGTAGACGCCGCACAGCGTTTCCAGATACAGCGGCGTGCCGCCCTGCGCGCGGCGGTCGGTCAGCACACCGGTGTCGTGCAGCTGTGCGCGGTAGGCCTGCGCCATATCGGCATAGTCCGTGCAATCGGACAGCAGCAAGTAATCGACGCGGCAGCTGCCGCCGTACAGCGCGGTCTGGAACACCGGGACGGTGCTTTCCAGCGTATCGCCGGACAGCTTGACGAAGTCCATCTGGGCGATGTGGAACACCGGATAGGCCGCGAAGAGGCTGTTGTTGCGCCCGGCGCGGTATGCCTCGATCGTGGCGAGCGCCGCGCCGTCCGCGATGTGCGCGACGAAGCCGAAGGTGCCGTCGCTCACGCCGAAGGCGGGCAGGGCCGTCGCCTCGCCGGTGGTCTGCTTATCCGCCGAGCGGACGAGCTGCTCGCCGCCGTAGACGGCACGGGAATAATACAGCGAAGGATCGGCATCCGACTGCTCGCGCAGCAGCGCGCCGCTGCCGTCCGGCACCAGCACGAAGCCCTTGCCGCTGCCCGCCGTGAACGCGCCGAACGTTTCCAGCAGCGTGATGTCATGCAGCGTGAAGCCCTCCGAGCCGACGAGCCGGTCGACCGGGATCTCCGCCGTGAAGCCCTTATCGGTCAGGTAGTAATACACGGTGACCGTGAAGGACGGCTTGCGCGTGCGGTCCATGGTGATGCCGTTTTGGGTGTTGTCGTACTCGAGGTCTTCCTCGGTATAGCCGGCCTTATCCATCAGCGCAAGGATCGTTTCGAAATCGTCCTTGCCGCTGCTGCGCACGACGTACAGCCCTTCGTCCTCGTACAGGCGGTAGTAGCCCTCGAGCAGTTCGCGCTCGTCATCGGACAGCTTGGAGAGCACCAAGCTTTCGAACCGCTTTTGCGAGATCTTTTGGATGATGTTATCGGCCGAGCGCGCCGGTTCGCCCAGCAGGTATTCCACCGCCAGCCCGTCCGGCAGGGAATAGACCTTATACTGTCCCTTGGCCACGCTGTCGGTGTAGCTGTTCATCTGCTCCCGCGTGCCCTTGTCGGTGTAGTAATCCAGCGAGAACTGGGCGCGCATCAGCTCGGCGCTGTCCGCGGTGGCGACGGGGTCGCTGTCCGGGTCGGCCGGGTCAGAGGTCCACACGCGGCCGCTTTCGGTATCGGTCACGGTGAGCGTGAGCAGCTCCGGATCGACGGTGAGGGTATAGCGCCCGCGGGTGACGGAGAAGTCCGCCAATCCTTCGGTGATCTCCTCACCGGGCGAGAGCGCCGTCGCCGTCGTCAGCGAGGCGCGCAGCGCAGCGATGTCCGCCGCGCCGCCGCAGCCGGTCAGCAGCACGGCCGCGCACGCCGCGAGAGCGAACAGTCTGGTGATCTTTTTCATCGTTCGCCCTCCTTTACAGACGCAGGATGAGTTCTTTATACAGATAATAAACGAAACCGGAGATCTCCTGCAGGAGGCTGAAGAACAGCAGGCAGATGAACACGATGATGAGCGCACTGACCGCCGTGAGCAGGAACACCAGCACCGTTCGCCCGGCGCTGTATTGATGGATCTCCATGATGCCGATGAACAGCAGCAGGATGCACCAGCCCCACGCCAGCGCATCGCCCATGCTGACGAACGCCGCCTCGTTTTGGGTCATGACCTGCGTCAGCAGCGAGATGACCGCCGGGATGACGATCAGCGGCAGCACGGCGTTGCCGGTGACGATCAAGATCTCGCGCATCGTGCCTTTGCCGTCCATCAGCGTCGTGATCGACCAGTTGGCGATCACGAACAGCACGACCGGGATCAGCACCAGCCGCAGCTGCGCCATCAGATCGACGGGGCTGTTATAGCTGGGGTTGAACAAAAATGCCCGCACCTGACGGCAGAACACCGTGCTGAGGAACAGCAAAAACAGCAGCGCCACCGCACCGGTGACCGAGCCGTTGCCCTCCTCCTTGATCGAGCCGAAGCCGCGGTAAGGATGCAGTGCCGTTTTGGCCGCGAAGCGCAGCCGCGGGCACCGCCCGGGCGGAAGGAACGCGTTGTAGGCCGCGGCGGCGGGACGGGCGGCCGCGCGCTTGCGCTGCACGACCGACAGCGTGACCAGCCCGCCGATCACGACCGCGAGGCCGAGGAAATACCACGGGAAATAGGTGTTGAGGTGTGCCCGCCGGTATTTGACGAACGCCTTGGAGTAATGCGTGCGGGCGTTGCCCAGCTTGAACAGGCGCATCGCCTCGCCGTAGTCGCCCTGACGGAACCGGCAGTAGCCCGCCTTGACATAGGCCAGCGAATAGTTGCTATTCTGCCCCAAAACGGACATCCACTGCCGATAGCTCTCGGCGTAGTCGCCGTCACGG
Organism: Oscillospiraceae bacterium; assembly: GCA_021640185.1. Lineage (GTDB taxonomy): Bacteria > Bacillota > Clostridia > Oscillospirales > Acutalibacteraceae > UBA5905. The sequence continues at coordinate 5,358 of JAJXDX010000023.1, forward strand.
TAGCTGTTCTGCGCCGTGGCGAGCAGGGCGGTGTAATCCGTTTCGGCATAGATCTGGATCTTTTTTTCGTCCTTATCCAAGATCAGGATGTCCGTGCCGTCAAGCTCGATCGCCACGGGCTGGCTGAGCAGCCCCGTGCGCGACGCGTCGCGGCCGCCGAACTCGAAGAGGATGTTGCCGTCCTCGTCATAGGCGAACACGCGGCCGCGCTTGGCATCGAGGACGTAGTACGAGCCGTTCTCGTCCGCCGCGATGTCGACGAGCGTCGACGGGCCGTAGTTATCCAGCTGATACCACGTCGGATACACCAGATCGCCCATGACCTTGTTGTTGCTCAACGTGCTGTTTTTCAGCAGCACGTCGTCGCCCGACTGGTTGAGGCGCTTGACGGGATCCGACACGTCGGTGACATCGGTGACGGTGTACAGCATCCCGGAGCTGTCCATCGTGATGTTTTTGTACTCCACCGGGACGTACTGCACCATCGTTTTGCGCTGGATCTCGGTAAAGATCTTGCGCCAGATCAGCTCCAGCGGATCGTAAGACACCTTGTTGCTGCCGACGAAGCCGTACAGTTCGCCTTCCGGCGACAACTCCATCAGGCCTTCGAGCGCGCCCTTGGCCGCGACGAACAGGCTGCCCGAATCCGCGACGACGAGTTTCATCGGCTCGAACGTGTAATCATCGGCCAAGATCGTGCTGTCCTGCAGCCGGATCTCGCGCTGATAGCGGCCGTCCGCGCCGTACAGCGCGAGGCGGTGACCGCCGGTATCGGCGACATAGACCGTGCCGTCCGCCGAAACGAACAGCCCGTTCGGCTGCGTCAGCGCCGCGTCGCCCTCGGCGCCCTCGCCGCCGATCGTGAAGCGCAGATGCCAATCGCGATCGAAGACGTACACGGCGTTCGCGCCCGCGTCGGCCAAATAAAAACCGTCCGCCGTGGCGACGAGGTCGCTGGGCTCCGCCAGCGTCACGCCGAGCGACGCGGCCGTCAGTGCCGTTTTGGGCAGGTAGGCGGCCGGCGCCTTGACGTCGCGGATGCCGGAGCCGTTCTCGACATATGTATAGCTGTCGTACGGCGCGGCGGACACGCAGGGCGCGAACACCGCACACAGCAGCAAAAGCAGCAGAGCCGAGGAGAGGATACGTTTTTTCATGTTCGGCTCCTTCCTTATTCCTTCATGCCCGAGGTGGCCATGGCGTTGACGATGTTCGTCTGGCTGAGGATGAACACGGTGGCCGGCACGATCAGCATCAGGGTGGAACCGGCCTGTGCGGCCCCCTGCTTGATCAGGCTGCCGGAGGTGATCTGCGCCAGCGCATACGGCAGGGTCTTGAGCTTTTCGCTGAACAGGTACAGCGTATGCGACTGGCCCCACGTCTGCTGGAACATCAGTATGCCGACGGTCAGCCATGCGGGTTTGACGAGCGGCATGACGATGTGGCCGTAGGTCTGCACCTCGTTGCAGCCGTCCAGCCGCGCCGACTCGAGCAGCGAATCGGGGATCGCGGCGGAGATGTAGTTGCGCATGATGAACAGCCCCAGCGGCGCGCCGAGCATCGGCACCAGGATCGCCGCGTAGGTGTCCGTCCAGCCAAGGCCGGAGATGATCAGATAGTTCGCGATGTCGTTGATCGTGGTGACGAACATCAGCGAGAACATCACCATCGTGTTGATGATCCCGCGGCCGCGAAAATGACCCTTGGCCAGCGGGTACGCCGCGGCGGATGCGACCATGACGTGGCCGACCGTGCCGACGACGGTGATGACGATAGTATTGAAGAAATACCGCGTGAAGGGCACCCACGTCGAGGTCATCAGGCCGAACAGGGTGCGGTAGCTGTCGACGCTGGGGGCGACGGGCAGCAGACGCGGCGGGTACATATACAGCTCGTTGAGCGGTTTGAAGGACATCCCGACGCTGAGCACGAGCGGGATCGCGCAGAACACCGCCAATATCGCGATGAACAAAAACGTCAGCGCGTTGCCGGCCTTGCTGCGGGTCTGCCGCTTGGTGCGGTTGGAGAACACGCGCCGCCAGAACCGGCGGCGGTCACGCCGGGCGTCGGGCGAGGTCGCTATAGCCATAAGGTCACCATTCCTTTCGCCAGATCTGCCTCAGACGCCGATCTTTTTCAGCTTGCCGAGGATGAAGCGGTTGAGCAGCACCATGAACACGAACAGGAACACGGCGATCGCGCTGGCGTAGCCGCGCTCGACGCGCAGGTTGGCATAGTCGTTGAGGTGCGACATGATCAGATGTCCGGCATAGTTCGTACTGGGGAAGCCGACGAGCGTATCCGACACGCCGGTGTTCGCGAACATGGCGGTGATCTGCAGCAGCGCCGAGGTCATCAGGTGCGGTGCCATCATCGGGATCGTGATGTACCACAGCTCCTGCATCCGGTCGCGCACGCCGTCGATGGCCGCCGCCTCGTAATACTGCCGGTCGATCGTGGAGAAGCCGGCCACCATCGTGAGGAAGCCCGTGCCGAAGCTGAGCCACAATTGCACGAGGATGATGATCGGCAGGATGTACCGCTCCGTGGTCAGCCACTGGATCGGATCGTCGATGATGCCGAAGCGCAGCAGCGCGCTGTTGAGGTAGCCATACATATCGCCGCTGAAGATCAGCTGCCAGATCGTGTAGGTCATGCCGGAGATCGTGGGCATATAGAAGATGAAGGTCAGCACGGCCTTGACCGGGCGGCTCATCTCGTTGATGCACCACGAGGCGAAGAACGACAGCAGATAGCCCAGCGGGCCGGTGAACACGGCGAAGATCAGCGTGTTTTTCAGCGCGATGAGGAACGTTTCGTCGTTGACGAACAGACGCAGATAGTTATCCAGACCGACGAACACCGGCTTTTCCAGCACGTTGTAGGTGGTGAAGCTGATGCCAATCGTGATGAGCACGGGCAGCACCGTAAAGGTCAGAAAAACAAGGAGGAACGGCGCGACCAGCAGATATTCGCCCCAATAGCGGACGATATCCGGCGTGCGGCGCGGACGGCGCAGACGGCTCATTCGATCCTCAGCTCCTTTCTCTTATAGTCGATCTCCTGCTGGATGTCGCCGACGTAGTCGAGCAGCGTTTCCCGCGGGCTGACGCCGGTGTTGATGACGGCCTTGACGGCGTTATCGATGCTGCGGCCGACGTAGTAGCCGCCCGCGACCTCCGGCACGCCGCGGACCCACGAGAACTGCGCGTCGATCTGCGTTTTGGTCGCGGTGTTCCAGCCGATCTTGCCCTTTGCTTCGATGTTGGCGGACAGCCATCGGCCGGACAGGCCCTGCAGCGCCTCGATCTCGCGTCCGTAGGCGGTCTGCGTATCGGCCGAGGTCCACCACTTGAGGAACGACCAGCACGCGGCGGGATCCTTGGCGTTCTCGTAGATGACGCACGCGGTCAGCGACGTGCCGCAGCTGCGGTCGACCGTGCCGTCCGCCTGCTTCGTGCCGGGCATGGGCGCCAGATCCCACAGGCCGCGGATCTCCGGCGCGCCGACGGCAAGGGAGTTGGCGAAGCTGAAGTTCTCGATCACGATCGGCGCGTCGCCGGTGCGGAAGTAGGACAGCGCGTTCGTCGTGACCGGGACTTTATATTTGGTATAGAGCTCCGACCATTCGATGAAGGCCTCCACGCTCTCGCGGCTGTCGAGCAGGCAGGTCTTGCCCGCGTCGTCATACACTTTGCCGCCGTGCTGGAACAGCAGGGAGGTGAAGATGCCGTTGAGCGCCGTCGTCGATCCGCCGGAGGTGGTCGACGCGGGCGTGGGCAGCGAGATGACCATGTATTTCTTCTGCAGCACCGCCACGAGGTCGGTCAGCTCCTGCCACGTCTGCGGCACGCTGAGCCCCAGCTCCGCCAGAATATCCTTGCGGTAGAACAGCATGGGGTACGACTGGCTCTCCGGCAGGGCATACAGCTTATCGCCCATCCGGAACGGGGTGACCGCGCTTTCGGAGAAGCGGGCGAGCACCTCGTCAAGATCGTCGAACGCGGACAGATCGTACAGCGCGTGGCGCATCCCGTAGTTGACGGGCGTCGCCTGATCCATGAAGATGGACACGTCCGGCCCGTTGCCTGCCGAGATGGCGCGCAGCAGCACCGACATATCGACCAGCTTGAGGTCGAGCCAAACGCCGTCGCCGGTAAAGGTCGACTCGGTCAGATGCTTGATGATCGTGGCCTGATCGCGGCCGACGCTGTTATCGAGCCACAGAGTGACCGACGTATCGCCCTGCGTGCCGTCGGCCGATTCGATCAGGCTGTAATCGCCGACGAACGAATAACCGAACGCGCACAGCTCGTTCCACAGGCGGCTGTACCACGGCGCCTCGGCGCGCGTGAGCGGCGCGCCCTCGGGCAGGATGTCGATGCAGTCGAGCAGCAGCGGCTGCTCGCTGACCCCCAAGATCCAGCTCGACAGGCTGCTGAGGTTATCGCTGAGGGTCTGCACACGCAGCGGGATCGTGCGCGGGCGCTCGAGGAAGCTGCCGAGCATCACGTGGATCTGCTCGAGCGTCGTGGTCTGCTCGCCCTTGCCGCCGCCGAGCGCATCGAGCTCGTCCATGAACGTTTCGAAGCGGCCGTACTGGCGGCTGACGATCTCGTTGAGGTCGGAGATGTAGCTTTCCAGTTTATAGTCACGGTTCTGGTCCGGCGTGCTGCCGACGACCATCCGGATCCTTCGATATAAGCGGTCGAGCTCCTGCGCGCTTTCTTCGATGCCGCGCAGGATGCTGCCGAGCTCGCCCAGCGTGTTCTGCAGGCGCAGGGTGTTCTCGCCCGCGTGCAGATAGATGTAGCAAAGCTCGCCGTTTTCGTCGCGCGGGGCGACGGTCTGCCACGTGTTGCCGTAGACGAACTCCAAGTCCTGCGCCTCCTTATAGGGGACGGCGCCGTTGACATACAGCGTGCGCGTGGCCGCCACGCCGGAGTTATAGGACTGTTTGGCGCGGATCATCAGGCGGTACAGGCCGTCCGACGGCACATCGACCGTCCATTCGATCCAGTCGCCCTGATAGCGCCACGTATCGCCGCCGATGCAGTTGAGCTGGATGCGGTCGATCGCATACGGCTCGGTCAGCGGGGAGGTGCGGTCCTCGACCGCGTACAGCTTCGCTGCGGAGCGGCGCACGGCATCCTCGGTCTGGATGCGCAGGGCGGTGTCGCCCTGCACGAGCTGCGCCGTCTGGGCGGACAGCCAATCGGCATAGGTCGGGATCTCGCTTTCGTGATAAAAGCGCAGGCTCTCGATCGCCATGCGATCGCTGACCGCCTCGAGCGAGAGGGTGTGCTCGCCCGCCGTCAGATAAAACGCGAAGGTATCGTCGCGATACCCGGTATCGGCGCGCAGCGGCAGAGAGGTGAAGCAGCGCTCCTCCACCTGCGTGCGGCGATATTCGTTGCCGGTCTTGCCAAAGCGTTTTTCGCCCTCGTCCCGCCAAGTGCGGAAGAAGGTCAGCGCGCGCACTTCCTCGAACGGGATCTTGCCGTCGAGGTACAGTGTGCGCTCGATGTCCGTGCCGTTGCCTTCGATATTGTAATAAGTCACGGACAGGTTATACAGCCCCGTTTCCGGAACGGTGAAACGCCACGTGACGCGGCCGGACGCTTCGGTCACCAGCACCTCGCGCCCGTCGATCGTTTCTTTATGTGCAGCGCCCTCGTCGAACGGCTGCGCGTCCGCACCGCGCACCGAAAACTCGGCGGCCGCGTGCGGTACATCGGCGTATTGCGCCAGATAAGCGTCATAGCCGTCAAGGCGGGTATACGTCCCCGCCGCGTCGGATGCCGCCGTGCCGGACACCTCGGCCGCCGGGGCGGCCGCATCCTCTGCGGCGGCCGGGAAGGCCGACAGCAGCACGAGCAGCGTGGACAACGCGGACAGCGCCGCGCCTATACGTTTATTCACCGCGATCATCGCTCCTTTACGGGACAAGAGCATTCGAACACTGCTGCCGCCGTCCGCACGGCGGACGGCGGCAGATCAGTCAGAGATCAGGAATTGAGGACTTCGTCGATCCGGGCCTGGATCTTGGAATCGGTGGCTTCGAGCACCTGAGAAGGCGTCTTTTCACCGCGCAGAACGGGGGTCACGATGTCCCACGTCGCCGTGCCGCCGAGGTTGAGCCACTGCTCGCCCTTATAGGTGACCTTTTTGCCGGCGTTGATGATGAACTTGGCATCCGCCTTGCTGACATAATAC
>JAJXDX010000023.1:11583-13231 GCA_021640185.1 Oscillospiraceae bacterium
TCATACAGGTCGGCCTCCCAAGTTTTTTCATCGATGTTGTAGTACGCCTTGCCGCGGCCGCTGTCCCACGTGGTGGACAGATCCATCATCGCGTGCGCGAGGGCCTTCTTGTCCAGCTTCGTGTACGCGTTGATCGCGCGGAAGGCATAGTAGCTCTCGCGGTTCTCCCAAGAGGAGGCACCGTTGAGCGGGAAGGGCACGGGGGCGTAGTTCTTATCGCCCTGCGCCTTGAACTCCTTGGCCTGCTCCGGGCCGGTGTAGATGAACAGGCACTTGTTCTGCGAGAAGGTGTCCTTGGCCTCCAGCTTCGCCGGCATATCCTGACAGACGTCGCCGAGCATATACGGCTTGAGCTGTGTCAGCATATCCAGCGCGGTGAGCATCTTCTTTTGCGTATCGCCGTGGGTGTAGCCGTTGACGAACTTATTGCCTTCCTTGACGACCATGCGCGCGCCGGTGGACAGCTGCACGGCCGAATCGAGGCCGAAGGACGCGATACCGTAGGTGTTCTTCTGCTTGACGGCCTCCTTGCAGTATTCGACCAGCTTCGCGAACGTCCACTGCCCCTTGTTATACAGCTGCTGCGGCGTTTCCTTGATGCCGAGCTTTTTGAACAGGGTGGTGTTGTACAGCAGGTAGCTGCCGTGCAGCGTCTTGGAGCTGACGGGATCGAGGCCGTACAGGCGATCCTTATACTTCGAGATCTCCAGTTTCCAGCGGCTCTTATCGGGCGCGGCGTTGATGATGTCGGTCACATCATACAGCAGGCCGCGCTTCGTCCAGTCGATCTGGTTGAGGCAGTGGACGGTCATGACGTCGGTGAACGCCTTTTGCGACAGCGCCGCCGTCAGGATCTGCGTGTTGTAGCTGTCGCCGGAGAAGTTGCTCTTGTACTCGATCTTGCAGTTGTACTTCTCCTCGACGTACTTCTTCGCATAGTAGCGGGCATCCGTCTCGGACGATTTGCCCAGCTTGGGGTCGGCCTCGCTGTCCCACGTGGCGATCGTGATCGTGGCGCCCTTGAAGTTATAGCTGCCGCGGTCGATCGTAGGCTTGTTCGTATTGGTATTGCCGCCGGAGGTGTTGCCGTTCGTCTTGGTCGGCGTACTGGTGTTCGGCTTGTTCGCACCGCTGTTGCCGTTGGTCTTGCTGGTGTCGCTGTTGGTATCGCCGCTGGTGTCGCCGCTCCCGGTGGGATCGGCCGCGTCGCTGCTGTTCGGCGCACTGATATCGCCGCCGGAGGGCGTGGAGATATCGCTGGTGCCGGACGAGGCATCAGACGACGTACCGTCCGCGGGGGTCTTGCCGCACGCAGCCATCGATGCGAGCATCGCGGCCGCGATCAGCAGCGCACATAGCTTTTGCCGGTTTTTCATGCGTGTTCCGCCTTTCTGTCTAAACGGGTAAACAAAGAACGATGCCCGCTGCCGGGCGGGAGCGTCTGCTCCCACCCGGCGCGGTGCGTTCGTCATCGGTCAGGCGTGCTTTCTCTTTTTGCTGATCAGCACGGCTGCGGCCGACGCGCCCGCGATCAGTGCGGCAGCCGCCGGGAAGGCGATGCCGGTCTTGGGCGTGTCATCAGACTTGCCGTCGTCGTCCGGATCGGTGGGATCGGTGGGATCGGTGGGATCGGTGGGATCGTCCGGAT
>JAJXDX010000350.1 GCA_021640185.1 Oscillospiraceae bacterium
TCTCGTGCTGGGCGGGCGCGACCTCGTTATGCTCGGTCTTGGCAAGGATGCCGAGCTTCCACAGCTCCTCGTCCAGTTCCTTCATGAACGCCTGCACACGGGGCTTGATCGCGCCGAAATAGTGATCGTCCAGCTCCTGCCCCTTGGACGGACGTGCGCCGAACAGCGTGCGGCCGGTGTTGATCAGATCCTTGCGCCGGTCGACCACCGTGCGGTCGATCAGGAAATACTCTTGCTCGCACCCGACGGTGGCGCGCACCATGCTCACGTCGTTCTGTCCGAACAGGCGCAGCACGCGCAGTGCCTGCCGGCCGATCGCTTCCATGGAGCGCAGCAGCGGCGTTTTTTTGTCCAGCGCCTCGCCGCCGTAGCTGCAGAAGGCCGTGGGGATGCACAGCGTCCCGTCCTTGATGAACGCGTAAGAGGTGGGATCCCATGCGGTGTAGCCGCGTGCCTCGAACGTTGCGCGCAGGCCGCCGGACGGGAAGGAGGACGCATCCGGTTCGCCGCGGATCAGTTCCTTGCCGGAAAACTCCATGATCACTTTTCCGTCCCCGGTGGGGGCGATGAAGCTGTCGTGCTTTTCGGCGGTGATGCCGGTCATCGGCTGGAACCAGTGGGTGTAATGCGTCGCGCCCTTTTCGATCGCCCAGTCCTTCATCGCGTTGGCGACCACGGACGCGAGCGCCGGATCCAGCCGCCGCCCGTTCTCCATCGTGCGCTTGAGCGCACGGTACGTGTCGCGGGGCAGACGCTCCTGCATGACTTGATCGTTGAACACCATGCTGCCGAACAGTGCCGGGATATGCTCCATCGTGCCATCTCCTCTTGGTTACGCTACATCTGCTATAATAGTATAGTATAACGATCCCGCCCCCGGTTTGTCAACAGGGAAAGCGGGATCGCTGCGGAAATGACGGGAATGGCTTACCAATTCACCGACCAGCGGCTGCTGTAGCCGTCGGCAGGGGCTGTGCCGGCGGGCGTGCCGCCGTGTTCGGCGGAGGATGCCGCCCGCTGCGCGAGCAGGCGGTCGAACAGCGCGCCGTCCGGCGGCAGATCGACCCATGCGCCGCCCTGCCATGCCGACAGGTACGCGGCGTTCGAGAGCATCAGTTCATTTTGGCCGTCCGCGCCGGGGGCCAGCAGCGGCGTGCCGTGCAGCACGGCATCGGTGAAGTTCTGCAAAATGCCGCGGTGCGCCGATGCGGGCGCGTCCGGGCGGTATACCGTGTGCGTGCAGCCGCCGTCCGGCGACATCCCCGGCGCGTCGGCGATCAGTTCGGCGCACGGGGCGGCGGTCTGCCACAGGTGCAGTTCGCCGTGCTCCAGCACAAGTTTGCCGCGCTCGCCGTCGATCTCCAGCCGGTTCGTGCCGGGGCAGTCGCCGGTGGCGGTGACGAACACGCCGGTCGCCCCGTTTGCAAAACGGGCAAGGATGGTCGCGTCGTCCTCTACCTCGATCCGGTGGTATTTGCCCGTGTCGCAGACGGCGGACAGCGCGGTGGGCATCCCGCAGATCCACTGCCAAAGATCGAGTTGGTGCGGCGCCTGATTGAGCAGTACGCCGCCGCCCTCGCCGCGCCACGTGGCGCGCCAGCCGCCGCTGTCGTAATACCGCTGCGAGCGCAGCCAGTTCGTCACGATCCACACCGTGCGGTGCAGCGCGCCCAGCTCTCCGCTTTGCACCAGCTGCCGCGCGCGGGCAAACAGCGGATCCGTGCGCTGGTTGAGCATGATGCCGAACACGCGCCCGCTGTCCTCCGCCGCGCGGATCAGCGCCTGTGCCTGCGTGATGCTGACGTCCAGCGGCTTTTCGCACAGCACGTGCAGCCCGCGGGAGAACGCCCGGATCCCCAGCGCCGCGTGCATCCGGTGCGGCACGGCGATCAGCACGGCGTCCAGCCCGCCGTCGGCGATCAGCGCCTGCGGATCGTCATAGGCGCGCAGGTGCGGGTATTTGCTCCGCGCGGCGTCCAGCCGCCCGCGGTCGATATCGCACACGGCATCGACGCGCAGCCCGCGCACCTGCCCGCCTGCGATGCAGGAAAGATGCGCCGAGCCCATGTTGCCGATGCCGATCAGCCCCAGTCTGACCGTATCCATCCGGATCCTCCTCTGCGTTCAGTGCGCGCCGCCGTAAGTCCCGGCCGTGTCCGCCGGGGCGGCATCCGCCGCACCGCCCGTCTTGCGGCGGGAGGTCGCGACGCGCGCCATCAGCAGCTCGTAGAACTCCCGCTCGTCGAACGGGATCTCCACGGGGCGGCCGAGGAAGGCGGACAGGTGCATGGCG
>JAJXDX010000351.1 GCA_021640185.1 Oscillospiraceae bacterium
TTCGGCTTTGGCGGGCGGCTGCCCGCCGCGCCGGACGCGGGAAGCGGAACGACCACCGCACAGCCGACGGCCGCGCCGACAGCCGCATCGTCGGCCGACGGGACGCGAGGGGGCGCACCGGCCAAATACGTGTTCACGACGGCAGGGTACGGCGGCACGACCAAATTAGCCGATCCGCCCGCGGGCACGGTGAAACAGGTGTGGACGCTGGCCGAGTTGAAGGAACGCATCGGGTTCGATCCTGTTCCGGCCTATCTTCCGGCGCACGACCGGGAGAGTTTTATGCACGATACCGACACGCAGGAGGTGCTGATCACACCGGACGGCGGCATCTACGGCGGGGTGGAGCTGTTCTGCGGCCGCGGCGAGATGTTTTTGCCGTCGGGGGGCGACGGGACGTCGCCGGTCTACGATAAGGACCATATGACGCTGTCGATCTTCCTCTGCGGTTCGACGCTGGACTATGCGCTGAGCGACGATCCGAACAGCCAGACGATCGGTGGCACGCCGGTGGAGCTGACGCGCTATGCCGACGAAACGCCGGCGGGATACGGCGCGATGCTGCGCGCACGGTTCGTTTACCGCGACGTGCCGGTGACGATCGAAACCTGCGGGATCGAAGAAAACGAGTTCATCCGGATCTTGGAAAGCCTGCTGTGCCGATGAATACGGGTGGACAGCCCCGCCGTTTCGTGCTATACTGAAGCGGGAGGGATGCGGCATGGAACAGGCGGAGCGCGAGGCGCTGGTGCGCGGATATCTGGGGAAAACGGTCACGATCCGGATCGACCGGCCGATCGGCTATGTGCATCGCAAAACAGACCGCACGCTGATCTATCCGATCAACTACGGCTATATCCCCGGCGTGCCGGGCGGCGACGGCGAGGATCTGGACGTGTATCTGCTGGCGGTCGACCGGCCGGTGGAGCAGTACACCGGGCGGATCGTGGGCATCGTTTTCCGCGCGGATGACGTGGAGGACAAGCTCGTGATGGCGCCGGACGGCGTCTTGCCGACGGCGGACGAGATCCGGCAGGCGGTGGCGGTTCAGGAAAAGTTCTATCACAGCCGGGTGGAAGCTCTGCCCGGACAGGCGTGATCCGGCAAACGAAAAAGCCCGCACGCTCCGACCAAAGTCGGGGCGCGCGGGCTTTTTTCAGTCGTGCGGTGCGGTGCTGCGGTGATACATCCGGATCATGTTGCCGTCGTTTTCTTCGATCATCCCGAAAAACGTCCAGCCGCATTTTTCGTAGAAGGACGTGTGATCGGTGATCAGGTACGCGTCTGTCACGCCGTGCGCCCGCAGGTGCGCGACGGCGTGGTCGAGCAGCGTGCGCGCCAGCCCGCGGCCGCGGCTTTCCGGACGCACGTACAGTGCGCACAGGTTCGGCGTCAAGTCCGGGCGGCGGTGGAAGTCGTTTGCGATGATCCCGATCCCGGCGGCGAAGCCGCCGTTTTGATCCGGGACGACGAACCATGCCGGAACGCCGCTTGTGGCGGCGGGCGGCGCGGCCGCGGCGGCCATGCTCTCGCGATAAGCGTCCACCGGGACGCCCCAGAGCGAGGAGAACCACGCGGCGGCCGCCGCGTGCAGCTGCGGATGCTCGGCCAGGGACAGGATGACGGGCGCAGTTTGTTTTGAGGGCATGGCGGATCCTCCGTTCATTTGGCGGACTTCGGCATTTTGGGCGGGACGATCTGCAAGAGCAGCGGGATCAGACGGTCGAGCAGCGCACGGTCGTCCGGGTCGATCAGATAATGCGGTTTCGCGCCCGGATAGGGCGCGCCGCACGGCGCGTCCGCCATCAGATCGGCGATCTGCGGCAGCATCTTGACGAATACCGCATCATCGCAAACGGTCAAAACGGGGCGTTCGTCCAGATAGACCATGTATTCGCCGAACATCTTTTTGCTGCGCACGTCGCCGTAAGGCGCAAGGCAGTCGCAGACGAAGGCGATCGTTTCGGGTGAGGTGGCCATGGGGATGCTCCTTTCTGTACACCATCGAAAGACAATGGGACACACGGGTTTGCAGAGCATTATATGCTCGGCCGAAATACGCCCATACGGCGTCAAGACCCTTGGCCATACGACACCCGCCAAGCCGAAAAGACGCACTGACAGGCGGTCGTGCCCTTGTCTGTCGATGGTACCATCGATAGACAAGGGAACATACGGTTTTGACGGGCATAAATACGTCCATACGTCGTTAAGTCCCTTGGCCATACGCCAGTATGCCCTGCGGGCCTTTCCTTGTCTGGCCGCATTTCTGCTCCGGCAAAACT
>JAJXDX010000352.1 GCA_021640185.1 Oscillospiraceae bacterium
CCTACGAGCAGACGCATACCGAGCTGATGTTCATGGAGAACTGCTGCTACGGCAAGCGGGAACTGATGCTGCAGAACATGGTGCGTCAGGGCGTTTTGGGCAGCGTGATGCACTGCGGCGGCGCGTATCAGCACGATCTGCGCGAGGAGATCACCAGTGGGCGCGAGATCCGGCATTACCGCCTGCGCAACTACATCCACCGCAACGGCGAGAACTATCCCACGCACGAGATCGGGCCGATCGCCAAGCTGCTGGATATCAACAACGGCAACCGGATCGTGTCGCTGTCGTCGTTTTCGTCTGCGGCGAAGGGACTGCGCGAATATGCGGCGAAAAAGCGCGGCGCGGACGATCCGTTGGCGGCGGTAGACTACGCGCAGGGCGACGTGGTGACCACGGTGATGACCTGTGCGGGCGGGCAGACGATCGTGCTGACGCTGAACACCACGTTGCCGCATGCCTATTCCCGTCGCTTTGAGGTGCACGGAACGCGGGGGATGTACTGCGAGGACAACGACAGCCTGTTCATCGACGGCGATCCGGCGCACATGAAGGACGAGTGGACGTGGCGCGGGCAATGGGGCAATGCCGACGGCTTTGAGGAGCGGTATCTGCATCCGCTGTGGAAGAACGGCGTCGCCGACGATATGCACGGCGGGATCGACCATCTGGTATTCGCGGCGTTCCTTGACATGGTGTGCTCCGGCGGACACGCGCCGATCGACGTATATGACGCGGCCGTGTACATGGCGATCACGCCGCTGAGCGAGAACTCCATCGCCTGCGGCGGTGCACCGATGGCGTTCCCCGACTTCACGGGCGGGCGATGGACGATGCGCACCGGTCTGGCCGAGGGCGAATACGCCCTCGACCGCCGCGACGTCGGCCGGGATCTGTATTTCGTCGACTGAAGATGAGCGGCAAAAAGCCCCGCCGGGCGACCGGCGGGGCTTTGCTATTATCCGATGGGAAGATCATCTGACAGAATGATCAATCTTTCATGGCTTTGACCGCGTCGAATTCGGCAACGATCTCCTGCTCCGGCGCCTTGGTCAGCAGGCTGACCGCGACGATCGCCACACAGGCGGCAAGGAAGGCGGGCAGCAGCTCGTAAATATCCAGCACCGTGCCGGCGAATGCCGTGCGGATCACGAATTTCCAGAAGAACACGACCGCGCCGCCGGTGAGCATACCGGCCAGCGCCCCCCACTTGTTCATGCGTTTCCAGAACAGGGAGAACAGCACGACCGGTCCGAACGCCGCGCCGAACCCGGCCCAGGCGAACGACACGATGCGGAACACGGAACTTTCCGGATCGAGCGCCAAGAACACCGCGACGACCGAGATCGCCACCACGGAGATCCGCGCCAGACGTATGGACGCCTTTTCGGACAGCTTGACGCGCAGCGTCTCCTGCACGAGGTTCTGTGAGATGCCGGAGGCGGCGGCGAGCAGCTGTGAATCGGCCGTGGACATGGTGGAGGCCAAAATGCCGGCCAGAATGATCCCGCCGACGAACGCGGGGATGTAGCCGAAGGATGCGATCTTTTTGGCGATGTCGACGATGATCGTTTCGGCGGCGGAGCCGTTCTCATACGTCGGGATGATGCCGGCGCGCATCAGCGAATAGCCGACGACGCCGATCAGCACGGCCGTGGCCATCGAGATGACCACCCACACCGTCGCGACGCGGCGGGAAAGCTTGAGCTTGTTCTTATCCTCAATCGCCATGAAGCGCAGCAGGATGTGCGGCATACCGAAGTAGCCGAGCCCCCAAGCGAGCGTGGAGGCGACGGGCAGTGCGCCGTAGCTGCCGGTGGTGCCGGAGGCGACGTCGAAGCCGCGGAACAGATCCAGATACCCGTCCAGACTGCGGACGTTTGCAAACACGGTGTCGAACCCGTGCAGTGCCCCTTCACCGAAGCCGATCACGACGAACAGCGCGACGGTCATGATGATGCTCTGCACGAAATCGGTGGTGGAGGCGGCAAGGAAGCCGCCGATCGTGCAGTACAGCACGATCACCGCGGCGCACAGCACCATGGCAAGGATATAATCCATCCCGAACAGAGACGAGAACAGCTTGCCGCAGGCGACGAAGCCGGAGGCTGTGTACGGGATGAAGAACACGACGATGAACAGCGCCGACACGGCGGTGAGGATATTGCGCTTATCGCCGAAGCGGCGGGCGAAATAATCCGGCAGCGTGAACGCGTCCAGATGCTGGCTGTAGACGCGGATCCGTTTGGCGACGATCAGCCAGTTGAGATACGTGC
>JAJXDX010000353.1 GCA_021640185.1 Oscillospiraceae bacterium
GTTTGCAGCGACGTGCCGCACGACGTCACGGGCACGCTGCGCCTGATCCGCTGCCGTATGGCATCGGGCGAGGTGACGGTGCTGCGCGAGGCAGCGTTCTCTGTCCCGGCCGGGCAGTCCGCCGTCGCGCTGACCGCCCCGGCGGATATTCTGGACGGCTGCGCGCCGGAGGACACGGTGCTGCTATGCGACCTTTCTACGCCGGAGCATCGCGACCGCGCGGTGTGGATGGACAGCGTGCCCGCCGCGCTGCGGCTGCCGAAAACGCGGGTGGACGTGCGCGAACGCACGGAAAACAACATCGTCCTGCGTGCCGAAAGCTACACGCACGCCGTCGTGCTGGAGGGCGAGTACGTGTTTTCGGACAACGGGTTCATCCTGCTGCCAGACGAGGAAAAGACCGTGACGTTCCGCCCGGCGCTGGTGCATGAGGACGATACGATCACGGTCGGTTGGCTGGGCAAAACGAAGGAGGAGCAGACATGACGGAGCTTTTGCCACTGGTCGATGTTCGGCAGGGGACGCGCTCGGACGAGCGCCGCTCGCACGGCAACTGTCTGCCGCTGACGCAGCTGCCGTTCGGGATGGCGCCGTTCACCCTGCAGACCGACGGCGCACGCGAGCCGTGGTTCTTCCACCCGGACAGTGCCGGTCTGGAGGGCATCCGGCTGACTCATATGCCCTGCCCATGGATCCGGGACTACGGCACGTTTTTGTTTTTGCCGCAGACCGGGCAGCCGCAAAACGACCGGGATCGGCGCTGTTCGCCGTATGTGCCGGACGAAACGGTGCTTTCTCCGGCGCACATGGACGTGCCGTTTTGCCGCAGCGCGGCGCGCGTACAGCTGGCCCCGACGGCGCGCGGCTGTGTGTGCCGCTTTTCGTTCGCCGATCTGGCGGACGGCGGTTTCATCAGTTTTCTATCCACGACGGAGCAGATCCGTCTGCGCTATGATGCGGACAGCGGCTGCCTGTTCGGCTGCACCGAGGCGCAGGGCGACCCCGGCATCGATCTGCTGCGCACGTATTTCGTCGCCCGCTTTTCGGCCGATGCGATCGATCCGGCGCGCACGCTCGTCTGGCGAGGTTTCGAAAACGAGCACGGTGCGCACGCCTCCGGCCGTCAGGCTGCGATCCATCTGGCCGTACGGCAGCCGGAGGTCACGATGCAGCTGGCGATCTCCTACATCAGCCACGCGCAGGCGCTGCAGGAGCTCGACCGCCAATGCGGCGACTATCCTGCAGCGCTATCGTCTGCGCGGCAGGCGTGGGAGGATGCGCTGCATCTGGTGGAGGCGGAAACGGACACGCCGGAGGAGCGGCGCACGCTGTATTCCTGCCTGTACCGGTGTTTTTTGTTCCCGCACATGGCGTACGAAACGGATGAGGCGGGACAGGACATCCATTTCGTCCCTTCCACCGGCGCCGTCGCGCCCGGCCGGCGGTACACCGACACCGGGCTGTGGGACACGGCGCGCACGCAGCTGCCGCTGCTCTCGATCCTGATGCCGGAGAGGTATGCCGACATCGTCGACTGCTTCATCCGGGAAAATGAGGAGAGCGGCTGGCTGCCGCGCTGGCTTTCGATGGGCGAGATCGGCTGTATGCCCAGCACCTTCATCGACACGGTGCTGGCCGACGCTGCGGCCAAGGGCCTGCTGACCGGCGAGCGGCTGCGCACGGCGCTTGACGCGATGCGCAAGCACGCGGAGCACGCTGCGCCAGAGGCGCGGTTCGGCCGCAACGGCGTGGAGGACTATCTTCGCCTGGGCTACGTCCCGGCGGAGCGTCCGGGACACAGCGTCAGTCTGACGCTGGATGCCGCCTACGGCGACTTCTGCATCGCCGAGGTCGCGGCGCGCGCCGGCGACCGGGAAACGGAGCGACGCTATCGCGCGCGCGCGCAGAACTACCGTCGTCTGTTCGATCCCGCTACCGGCTTCATGCGGGCGCGGCACGCGGACGGGCGGTTCGTCGGCGATGCGCCGGAGGACGAACCGTTCGATCCGGCGGCGTTCGGCGGCCCGTATTGCGAGGCGAACGCGTGGCAGACCACCTTCGCCGTGCCGCACGATCCGGCGGGGCTTTTCGAGCTGTTCGGCGGACAAGACGCGCTGTGCGACAAGCTGGATGCGCTGTTCTCCTGCCCGCCGACGCTGACGGTCGGCGGCTACGACCGCGTCATCCACGAGATGACGGAGCTGTACACGCTGGGGCTCGGGCAGTGCCTGATCAACGATCAGCCCGGCTTTTTGCTGCCGTATTGGTA
>JAJXDX010000354.1 GCA_021640185.1 Oscillospiraceae bacterium
ATCTCCAGCTCGGCAAAAATATCCGTGCGATAGAACATCATGTCGAATGCCTGCGTTTCCGGCAGGCCGTAGCAGCGGCCGTCCAGCGTGTACGGCGCCAGCGCCGTGGGGAAAAAGCGCGCCGCCACGGCAGAAAAGCCCTCCATGTCCTGTAGCGGCAGCACGGCGCCGCGCAGCGCCAGATCCATCGGCGTGCTGCGCCCCACGTTGAGCGCCACGTCCGGGCCTTTGCCCGCCATCGTCGCCGCCACCAGCGCGTTCGTGACCAAACGCAGATCGACGCCGATCCCCGTTTCTTTATAGAACGTTTCGTCCACCAAGCGGCCGATCAGCTCCGCCTGATCGCGCGCCGAGCCTACCCACACGCTCAGCGAGCGCTCCGTTTCCCCTGCACCGCTGACGTGATCGTAATCCACCAAAAACGAGCCGAGGAAGCTCTCCGCCCCATGGCGCAGCGTAGCCCAAAAACCGGCCTCGGCGCGCGGCAGCGCGGCATCGGGCGAAAACAGCGCGATGAAGTCCAGCTGCAGCGGCTGCCCGCGCAGCTGCAAGATCCACGCCGCCACGCCGGACAGGTTCTCGCGAAAGCGCTCCAGCCGCGACGCGATCGTGTTCGGCTGCCGCACGAAGCTTTCCAGCTGCTCGGCAAAGCGGTACAGGATCGCCGCCTCGGATCCGGCGCCGCCGGACACCTCCTCCAGCCGCGCGCCCTCCCGCCGCAGCACCGCCGCCTGTTCCTTGAACACCGTCAGCAGCTCCGGGATGTCCCGATCCAGCTGATGGTCGCGGTAGCCGTCCGGCGTCGCGCCGGTGATCATGATGATCTTGCGGTACATCTCGTTGAGCTTGCTCTGCGCCTCGTCCAGCAGGCGCAGGCTCTCCGCCGCCTCGCCCAAGGTCGGCGTCAGGCGCAGCGTGTGCTGCCCTGCCGTCAGATAATACAGGCACGGCTCGCCGTCCGCCTGCGCCTCGGCATAGCGCCAGCCGGACGTGTAAGCAAACGCGATCGCTTTGGCCTCGGCGAACGGCACCTGCCCGTCGACCGTCAGCCGCCGGCTGACCGCCAATCCGCTGACATACGATTGGATGTATTTGAACGCCAATCGGTAGTACCCGTCCGCCGGAACGTCCACCGTCCATTCCACCCACTGATCCGGCGTGCTCCAGCCGCTGCCGCCCAGCGCGTTCATGCGCGTGTGATAGGCGCTGTACGGCTGCGACGTCGGGCTGGAACGGTCCGCCACCGCGTGCACGGCGCTGTCGGAACGGCACGCGGCACGCTCGGCCTCGATCAGCGTCAGATGGCCCGCCGGAGCGCCGTTTTCGTGCGCCGCCTGCCGCGTTTCGGCATAGGTCGGGATCTTCTGCGGCGGCCGCAGCACGATCTGCGACAGCAAAAACGGCTCGCGCACGGCCGAAAGCCCCAATGTGTGACTGCCCGCCGTCAGATACACCCGATACGGCTCGGTATAGTTGCCCTCATCATCGGCCAGCACCGCCGTGCGCCACGCGAACACCTCGCTCTGGCGCGGTGTCAACTCGTTGCCCGCCCGGTCGCGGGCAAAGCTGCCGTCCTCTTCCGTTTCGTCGCAAAACATCCGCGGCAGCGACAGCTCACCCGCCTCGATAAACGGCAGCTGCCCGTCGATGAGCAGCTGCACCTCGATCGCGTGGCGCTTGCCGGGCAGCGCGCGGTAGTCGATCCCGATCTCGTACAGGCCATCCCGCGGCACGTCGACCGTCCAGCTGACCGTGCCGCTCTCGCTCTCCCAGCGCAGCACATCGGCGCGGCCCTCGAACATGCCGGCCGTCACCGCCGCACCGTCGTCCGTGGACCCCTGCCCGCAGATGACCGTGCACGTGTCCGTCGCCGCCGCGGCATCGCCGTGCGCCGCCAGATATGCCGCATACCCCGGCACGGCCTGCGCCGCGTCCGCCGTCTGCCCGTCCGCCGCCACGGCGGCGGACGACCGGTCCGTTTCGGCTGCTCCGGCCGCCGGCAGCGGCAGCGCCGCGGCAAGCAGCAGCGCCGCCGCGAACGCGGCCGAACGCCTGCCGTGCGGTATCCGTCCTCTTGCCTTATCCACGTCCGAAGCGCTCCTTCCTTTTCCTGCGTCGCGGCACGACCGGCCGCGACCCACAAGCTAATATTGAATACGATCGAATACACATGGTGATCGGCTTTTGTGCATTTTGTTTCCATTTCAGTATAACATTTTCTGCCCCTCTGTCTTTAGCAGAACTTAATACCGCATGAT
>JAJXDX010000355.1 GCA_021640185.1 Oscillospiraceae bacterium
GCATCGGGGCGGGGAGAGCGGGTTTGAGATGCCGACGGAAAAGACGGCAGGGGCGGGAGATGCGGCGGCCGCCGGGGAGCGGGCGAAAAAATCCGTGCAGAACGGGGCGGATCGTGTTATAATGGAAATAAAGCGCGGCCGCCTTGGCCGCCGGGAACAAAAAAGGAGAGGATAACCATGGGGGAACAGATCCAAGCCATCGACTGGGCGGTCTTACACTGGATCCGGGACGTGCTGCACTGCGGCGTGCTGGACGTGCTGATGCCGAAGATCACGGCGCTGGGCAATGCCGGGCTGATCTGGATCGCGGCGGCCGCCGCGATGACGGTATCGAAAAAATACCGCAAGTTCGGGATCGTGCTGCTGGCGGCGCTGACGGCGGGGCTGCTGATCGGCAACCTGTGCCTGAAGAACCTGATCGGTCGCGCGCGTCCCTGCTGGCTGGAGAGCCTGCCGCTGCTGATCAAAAACCCGCGCGACTACTCCTTCCCGTCCGGGCACACACTGTCCTCCGTCATCGGGGCGAGCGTGCTGACGGCGGCCGACCGGCGCTTTGCCTTTGCCGCCGTCCCGCTGGCGGTGCTGATCGCGTTTTCGCGGCTGTATCTGTATGTGCATTTCCCCACGGATGTGCTGGCGGCGGCCGTGCTGGGCGCGGCGATCGGGCTGGGGGCCGTGGCGGTCGCCAAAAAGATCGCGCCCGGCCGCGCGGCACAGGGGTGAATGCCTGCGTTCGGCACTTGAACCGGCCGGGAAAATGGTGTATACTGAAAGTGGTATGGGAGGTGTGAAAAAATGAATACGCTGCTGTTCAAATACATTTTAGAGGTGGAAAAATGCCGCTCCATCTCGCAGGCGGCGGAGAACCTGTTCATGGCGCAGCCGAACCTGTCGAAGGCGATCCGCGAGGTAGAGGAGACGCTGGGCTTCGCGGTGTTCCGGCGCACGCCCAAGGGCGTGGTGCCGACACCGCAGGGGCAGGAGTTCCTTGCCGTGGCGCGCAACATCGTGTCCGAGCTGGAGCGGATCGAGTCCATCGCGGGCGGCGGCGATCGGCCGCGTCCGTCGCTGCGGATCTCCATCCCGCGCGCCAGCTATATCGCCGACGCGTTCGCACGATTGGCGCAGGCGGCCGACCCCGAGGGGGCGCTGGAACTGCAGGTGCAGGAAACGAGCGCCGTGCAGACCATCACGGCCATCACGGGCGGCCTGTGCTCGCTTGGCGTGATCCGCTACCGCCCGGAGCACGAGCGATATTTCCTCGATTTTTTGGCCGACAAGGGGCTTGCGCACGACACGGTGTGGGAGGACGATCTTTTGCTGCTGCTGTCCGGCCGTCATCCGCTGGCCGCGACGCGGGAGGTGCATCTGGCCTCGCTCGCGCCGTATACCGAGATCGTGCACGGCGACGAGAGCGTGCCGTACCTGACCAGCGAGCGCCCGCTGCCGCCCACCGGCTCGCGCCGGTTCATCAGCCTGTGCGACCGCGCCAACCAGTTCGAGCTGCTCACGCAGCTGGACAGCGCCTATATGTGGGTGTCGCCGATCCCGGCCGCGCTGCTTGACCGCTGCGGGCTGGTGCAGCGCCGCTGCGTCGACAGCACCAGCCGGTTCCGCGACGAGCTGATCTATCCCAAGGGCTATGCCTTCACCGCGATGGAGCGCGCGTTCATCGACCGCCTGTACGAGGCGCGCAACGCCGTCGCCTACGGCTGATCCGGCCGCTGCACCTTGACAACTTCATCCATATCCGTATGTGCCATATCGATACGGATATGTCTGCATTCCTTTATGATATGCCACGGGGCGGATCTTCCGTCCGTTCGCGCCGCCTGTTCGCCCTGCGCGGACAGGGACACGGCGCAGGGGGAAGAAAGAGCGCGGACGGAGCTTATATTGTGAAATATATAACGATATGACGGTTTCATATTTGCCTATTCCGCATTTTCCTGCTATAATGTGTTTGAGATGAGCGGAAAACCTGTAAAATTTGCCGGAAATACCGGCGCAGGGCGCTCTCATCAAAAATACAGACCGGAGGTAGTCAACATGGCAAGATTTACGTTACCGAGAGATGTGTATCACGGCAAGGGCGCTTTGGAAGCGCTGAAGTCCTTCAAGGGCAAGAGAGCCATCGTCTGTGTCGGCGGCGGCAGCATGAAGCGCTTCGGTTTTTTGGATAAGGCTGTCAGCTATCTGCAGGAGGCCGGCATGGAGGTCAAGCTCTTCGAGGGCATCGAGCC
>JAJXDX010000356.1 GCA_021640185.1 Oscillospiraceae bacterium
CCACCACCACGATCTTGTTGGCCTTGCGCAGCGTGGACAGGCGGTGCGCGATCATCAGCGTCGTGCGGCCGCTGATCAGCCGCTCGATCGCCTCTTGGATCAGGTGCTCCGTTTCGCTGTCGACGGCGGCGGTCGCCTCGTCAAAGATCAGCACGGACGGGTTTTTGATCACGGCACGGGCGATGGACAGGCGCTGCCGCTCGCCGCCCGACAGGCCGGAGCCGCGCTCGCCCAGCACGGTATCGTACGCGTCGGGCAGCTTTAAGATGAACTCGTGCGCATTGGCGATGTCGGCGGCGTGGATGACCTCCTCGACCGAGGCATCGGGATCCGAGAAGGCGATGTTCTTGAACACCGTGTCGCGGAACATCAGCGGCTCCTGCTGCACGAAGCCGATCTTTTCGCGGTAGCTCTGCAGGTCGATCTGGCGGATATCCTGCCCGTCGACCAGGATCTCGCCGTCATAATCGTCATAAAAGCGCATCAGCAGGTTGATCAGCGTGCTTTTGCCGGAGCCGGTCGTACCCACGATGCCGACGATGTCGCCCGGCTCGATCGTCAGATCGATATCGTCCAGCGTTTTGCTGGCCTTATCGAACGAGAAGCTGACGTGCTTGAACTCGATGCGCCCGCGCATCATCTCGATCTTGTTGCCGCGGCCGAGGTCGTGCTCCGGCTCGGCATCCAAGATATCCAGCAGCCGCTCCGCCGAGGTCAGCGCCTGCTGATAGCTGTCCGACAGATTTGCGAAGAAGTTGACCGGCCCGTAGAACATACTCGTGTACGAGATGAACGACACCAGCAGACCAAGCGACAGCGTTTCCGGCGCATCCATGACCCATTGGCCGCCCACGCCCCAGATCAGCAGCGAGCCGCAGGTGACGAAAAACGTCACGGCGCTGGGGAACACCGCCGCCGGGGCGGCGGCATGGTTATCCTGCTTGCACCAGTTGTTGAGATAGCGCGAGAATTTTTTGATCGCGCGCCCCTCACCGGTGAAGGACTTGATCACCCGCACGCCGGGCAGCGTATCCGACAGGATGGACGACACGGCCGACCAGCTCATCCACGTGCGGCGGTAGATCGGGCGGATCCGCTGGCCGAAATAACGGGAGCCGAGCACTACCAGCGGCACGGGGATCAGCGAAAGCAGCGTCAGCTTCCAGTTCATCACGAACATGATCACCATGATGCCGATCAGCAAAAACACCTGCACCACAGCCTCCTGCGTGATCCGCTGCATGAAGGCATTGAGCGTGTTCGTGTCCCCGCTGATGCGCGAGAACATCGAGCCGGTGCTGGTCTTGTCATAGAACTTCACCGGCAGATACTGCGCCTTGCGGTACACATCGTCGCGCAGATCCGTGACCACCTTGGCCCCCGCCACGCGCATCAGGTACCCGCGCAGGGCGTTCGTCACGTTCTGCACCACATAGACGCCGAGCAGCACGCCCACCAGCAAAAACAGCAGGTGCCTGTCCTTCAGCGGGATGACGGTATCCACCAGCATCTTGGTGATGTACGGCGGCACCAGCGCCATGGCCGTCGCCAAACAGGACAGCGCCATGCAGAACAGCATCATCCACTTGTACGGCGCAACGTACGTCCACAGCTTTTTGACCAGTTTGCCCTTGCTCATGCAGTTGACGCACGGCGCGCCGGGACGGATCAGCGCCCGCCCGCATTTGGGGCAGAAGGCATGCTCCTTCTCGATCGTGGCGGCTAAGATCGACAACTGCTCCTGCGGATCGCCGCCGTCGTGCAGGGCATTGAGGTACGCCGCCACCGCCTCGCACAGCGCCAACACCGCGAACGTGCAGCGGAACACGATCTCGTCGTTGACGCGCAGCACGGCGTTGCCGTACATCCGCTCCGCCCGCACCTCGCGGATCTGCGTGTACGGGATGTCGCAGGACAAAGAAACGCCCCCGTCGGATCGGTCTTCCTCCGCATCGATCAGCATTTGATCCTCCACGCAGACCAATCGGCGATCGGTCAATACGAGCGCCGTGTCCGCGTATGTTCCTGTCAGAAGAAGATCGCCCACGAGGGCGGCGCGGACGGCCTCGTCCGCATCGAGCAGTGTTTCCAGATATCGTCGCAGTCGGCCGGGCAGCGGCCGGTCGCACAGCATACCGTCGGTCTTCATGTCCTTCATCCTCTCTTTCGTCCGCCGCGGCGGACGGGTCGCGCCGCACGTTTTTCGTGCGGCCTTTTTCAAGACAAGGGAGTTATAGCATAT
>JAJXDX010000357.1 GCA_021640185.1 Oscillospiraceae bacterium
TTTTTTATTTCTGCGCGCAGATCAGCCCGCGATAGAAGCGCACCGCGCCGGGCAGGCAGGCATAGCCGATGTTCTCGTTTAAGCCGTGCATCCCTTTCATCTGCTCCGGTCCGTAGATCACCGGCGCAAAGCGCAGGCAGCTTTTGCAGATCGGCTGATAGAACTGTGCATCCGTCGCACCGGTCATCACGTACGGTGAGGACGGCAGGCCGGGGAACGTTTCCCGGATCACGTCGGTGAACAGCCGATACGCCTCGCCGTGGATGTCCGCGGGCTGCGTGTAGTCGTTCGCGTGCAGGATCTCCGTTTCCAGACCGTGCTTTTCCGCCCGCGCACGGATGATCCGCAGGCTCTCCTCCTCGCCCTGATGCGGGATGAAGCGCATATTCGCGCTGACCGTCGCCTTTTGCGGGATCACGTTTACCGCATCGGAACCGGACTGCATCGTGAAGGCGATCGTCGTGTGCAGCATCGCGCCCGCCTGCGCGCTCAGCGCGGGCAGCACCGCCAGCAGCAGCGGGCGGAACAGCCAGATGTTCCCGAACACCAACCGCAGCCCGAAGGATGCATACGGCGCCAGCGCGCCGAACATCGACGCCACCTCGTAGGACAGCTTCTTTTTGAAGGGCGGGCGCTTCTCCGTTTCGTTCACGAAGGCCGCCAGCCGCGCGATCGGCGTGTTTTTGCCCGGCGCGCTGGCGTGGCCGCCGTTGCTGCGCGCCGTGAAGCGTACGTCCGCCTTCCCTTTTTCGAACACGCCGACCATCGCGAAGTTACCGTGCACGCCCGCGACCGGGTCGGCGATGATCGCGCCGCCCTCGTCACACAGCAAAAACAGCTCCACACCGCGCCGCTGCAGCTCCGCCACGATCTTGGGCGCGCCGTCGCCCGCCCATTCCTCCGTGCAGGAGGAGGCCAGATACACGTCCTGCTCCGGCGTGAAGCCCTCGGCCAGCAGCTGCTCCGCCGCCTCGAAAAACGCCATCAGCGAGCATTTCGTGTCCGCCGCGCCGCGGCCGTACACCTTGCCGTCGGCAATGTCGCCGGAAAACGGCGGGTGCGTCCATTCGCCCTCCGCCGGGACGACGTCCTGATGGCTCATCAGCAGGATCGGCTTGTCGCTGTGCCTGCCCGGCCAATAGAACAGCAGGTTGCCGTCGATCTCGGTCTTTTCCAGCTTTTCGTGCACCAGCGGGAACAGCCGCTCCAGCACCTTGTGGAACGCGCGGAACTTCTCCGCTTCGTCCACGCCCGCGTGCGACGTAGTGTCGAAACGGATCATCTCGGACAGCTTGCCCGCCAGCCGCAGCGCCTCGTCCTCGTCCTCGTGCGGCTCGTAAGACGATACCTTCGCCGGGGTCAGCAGCGTGCGGATCACCGCGATCAGCAGCAGCAGAACGAGTAGCCCGAGCACGCCCGCTAAGATCAAAAGCGCGATCTTCATTTCTCTGCCGCCCCTTTCTTTTTATGGTAGTAATACGCCACGCCGATTGCGATCGCGCCGGACGGGATCAGCATGAAGCTCGTCGACCCGGTCAGCGACGGCACAAGGACGAACAGCACGCTCATCGCCACCAGCGGGAACACCGCGATCTTCATGTTGTTGCGGTAATACTTGTAGGCCATCGCGCCGAACAGCGCCGGCACGACGTTGTCGAAGGCCGGACGCAGCGCGGGCATCTCCAGCACCGGGCGCAGCGGCGTCAGCGCCGCGACGCCCACGGCCAGCACCACGATCGTGACCAGCGAGGACGTTGCGATCGACAGCGTGGAGATGATCTCGTTCTCCTTCGTGCCGGTCTTGGCGCCCACGGCATCACGCGCGTTGACGGCGCAGGGGATCTTCATGTTGATCAGGTTGCCGGTGATGAACGCCAGATAGCCGCCGCCGGAACCCAGCATCGGCGTATAGATCAAAAATTCCGCCACGCTGCTGACCAGCCACACCAGACCGACGGAGAGGAACCCCTTCGCCGCCGCGCCAAGATCCGGATATGCGCCCAAGATCTTGCCGATCAAAAACGGCGCGCCGACCAACAGCAGCAGAACCACCGCACTGGCGACCCGGCCGATCCGGTGGGTCGAGCGTGCGTATCTTTCCCAGATCAGGTCTTTTTCTTCCTGCGTTTTCATCGCTGTCCCCTCCTTCAGATCAGCCCCGCCACGACGGCGGCGGCCATGCCGATCAGCATGCTTGCGGCGATCGAGAAGTTCTCGATCCACTGCTGTTTCTTC
>JAJXDX010000024.1 GCA_021640185.1 Oscillospiraceae bacterium
ATGCCGCGTAAACTGAACATGGGCGGTCGGCGGCAGCGCCGGTCAGCCCGCCAGCGCGGACAGATCGTACTTACCGTCGGCCGCGTACAGGATCAGCGCCTTGCCGCCGCTCTCGCGGCGGCCGTCGACGACCTCGCGCAGCTGCTCGGCCGTCAGGCCGTCCACCGTCAGCATCGGCGAAAGCAGCGGGCTGTCGCCCTCGATCACCTTGATGCGGGTGTCGCACTGGTGCACGTCGGCGGAAACGGCCTCGCGCAGCGTCTGCTCGCCGGTGGCGGCGGGCGTGAAGCACGGCACGGCGATGTCTGCGCCGAACGTCAGCGGGTTGCCGCCGTAGACCTGTGTTTTTTCCCCCAGCGCACTCTCGCCGGAGCAGGCGAGCAGTACCGGATGCTTGCTGCCCAGCAGTGTGCGCGCCTCGGTGATGAACTCGGTCAGGATCTCGGCTCGGCTGAGGTTCGCGTCCGCCGACGTGCCGAAGTTGGCCTCGCCCACCTGCCGCGGGAACTGTACGCCGTCGAACAGCACGGCGGTCGCTCCGGCCTCACACAGCTCGCGTGCAAGACCGATCACATACAGGCGAGCCTCGTCCGCATAGGGATTGAGCCACGCCTTGCCGCCCTTGCCCGGTACGCCGTCATACCACACCCACGAAGGGTTGCCCTGCGGCGTGATACGCGCACCGGGCAGCGCACGGGCGGCGGCGTTGTCGCAAAAGGCGAACAGGCGCGGCACGGCGTTCATCCCCGCTCGGCGGACGGTATCGAACAAAGCGGTCAGCTGCTCGGCGGTCAGCGCCGTTTCGGTGAAGGCGTCCACCTGCGCCGCCTGCTCCGACGCGCTGCGGAAATACAGGCGGCCGTCCGCGTCCTTCATGTCGAAGATCACGGAATCGAACCCCGCAGCCTTCGCCTGCGCCAGCGTGACGCCAAGGGCATCAAGATCGTGCAGCGCCGCGTCCGGCAGGTACAGTCCCACGACGGACTGCGCCACGTCGACGGTATCCGGCTGCGACGGCGTATCGTCGGCGCTGTCCGGCAGCGACGGTGTGCTGCTGCCGGATATGCTGCTGCCGTCGTCCGGCCGTGCGACCGGATGCTCCATCAGGTATTTCGTCCCGAAAAAGCCGCCGGCTACGATCACCGCCGCCAGCAGCACGCTGAGCAGCACTTTCCCGACGCGTCCGCGCTTGCGGAACATCTTGCGCCGTCCGCGATGCAATTTGTAGCCCATGTCAGTTATCTCCCCTCATCGATGCCGGGCGCGCCCGGCATCGGGTCAGATCAGGCGGAAATCGGAGGTGAACCCCAGCAGTGCCAATGCAACGAGGCCGAGATAGACCAGATCGGCGGGCATCCCGCGGAACGCCTCCGGCATATCGGGGTTATCCAGTCGCTCGATGCCCTCCGCCGTCAGCCACGTCAGCAGGGCAAAGGCCAAGCACGCGCCGACGGACAGTCCGATCGTTGCGCCGAGGTTGGCGATGAACTGGACGTTGGCGATCAGCGCTATGCCGACGACGAGGTTGTTGAACGCCGCCAGCGGCAGCATATTGCCCACGCGGGCATAGGTGTCCGGTGCCACGCGGCGCAGGATCAGCGTCACCAGCACGTACAGCACCACCGTGATGCCGCAGATCATCGCCGGACGCCAATAGTTGGTGATCGCCGTGCCGCACAGCTTATCGAGCGGATAGGCGATCAGCGCCGTCAGCACGGAGAATCCGGTCAACAGGCCGGAGAACAGCCAGATGTTCTTCGGCTTGCGCACGATATACATCATGATCGACGAGCCGAAGCCGGTCGTCAGCACGATGTTCTGCAGCAGCGCGATCGTGACGAAGAACGACAGCAGCTGCATCAGCTCCTGTCCCAGCAAAAGCAAAAAACGTGTCACCGTTCTTCCTCCTTCCGTCTGCGGCCGGCGGCACGGCGATGGATGCCCCATTGCAGCAGCGCCGCCATGAACCCGAGCAGGATGAACGCCGCAAAGGGCGACCCCGCCTCCGGCAGCGTGACGATAAAGCCGAGCGGTCGGTCCCACAGCGTGCCGGCGATCGCCATCTCCCGCAGGGCGGAGATCAGGCAGATGACCAGCCCGAAGCCCACCGTGCTGCCGAGCGAGTCGGCCAGCGTTTCCAGCGGCGGGACGGAGGAGCGGAACAGCAGCCCGCGGGTGTACAGCAGATCCACCGCGATCAGCGGGATGAACAGATATAGCCTCGCGTACAGCTCCGGCGAGATCTTCGATCCCATCAGCCACGCCGCACCGACGAGCAGCAGCGAGGCCATGATCACATACAGCGCCGGGCGAGCCCATTTGGCCACGCGCTTGCCGAGCAATGACACGATGAAGGTCAGCGGCAGCAGCACGGCGGCGGTGCACGCCGTCAGGGCCACGCCGTTTTTCAGTGTCGTCCCGGCGGCGATGATCGGGCAAAGTCCCATCGCCTGCGCAAGGACGATATTGTTGGTCAGCGCGTTCTCCAGGAAGCCGCCGGTCGTCTGCCGCAGGCGGCTGCGCCGGACGGCGCGGTCGTGTGCGTTGCCTTTAGCCATGATAGCGCACCTCCTGCCTTGCCCGGCGGCGGCTGACGAAGAACTCCTTGATATGCCAGCACCAGCGGTCGACGATCGGGGACAGCGTGTTCATGATCATGATGGCGAAGCAGCTGCCCGCCTCCAGCCGGCCGATGCGCTGCAGCAGCAGCACCAGCGCCGCCGTCATCACGGCGTATACCGCCCGCGCGATGCGGTAGCGCGGCGCGGTGACCGGATCGCACAGCAAAAACACGCCCGTGAACAGCACATAGCCGGAGCACAGCTGCGCCAGCACGCCGAAGTTCCGGTCCACGCCGGCGCAGGGGAATAACCAAGCCAGCAGGGCGAACGTGCCGATATACGGCAGGATCAGCCACGGCGAGGCGGTGCGGCGGATCATCAGGTACAGCGCACAGGCCAGCAGGATCAGTGTGGCCGTGCCGCCGATCGGTCCGGCCAGATCGCCCAGCAGCAGCTGCATCCGGGTAACGTTGGGCGTCGCCCCGGCGCGCAGCTGCGCGGCCAGCGAGCTTTCGGCCACCTGTCCGGCGGTCGAGCCGGCCATCAGCGGCAATCTGGTCAACGCCGAGGGTACGGGATAGGTGAACACGCGCGGCGGGAAGCAGAAGCTGACCACCGCGATACCTGCGGCCGCGGGATCGAACACGTTGCGGCCGTATCCGCCGAACGGTGCCTTGGCCACCACGATCGCAAAGGCGGAGCCGAGCATCGGCACCCAGTGGTCGGTCATCGGCGACATCGCCAGCCCCACCAGCATCCCGGTGACGGCGGCACTGCCGTCGAGCAGCACGCGCAGGCTGCGGCGGCGGAGCAGGGTACACACCGCCTCGGCGGCGATGGCGGACAGCATACTGAACAGCACCAAAAGCAGCGGACGCGGGCCGTAGTTGACGGCGGAAAAGATGCACAGCACCAGTCCGGCGATCAGCACGTCAAGGGTCATCTGCCATGCCCGCGCATCCGTGCGGATGTGCGGGGCGATCCGTTCACTCATCGTTCTCCCCTCCAAAGCTGATCAGCATCGTGCCGCGGCTGTCTGCCGCGGCGAGCACCTCATCGGTCACCTGTCGTCCGGCAGGGCAGACGTAGGAGCAGGCACCGCAGCCGTCGCATGCCTGCGCGTCAAGATGCTGCAGGCGCTCGTAATGCATGTTCTCCAGCCGCCGCGCGATCTCGTACGGCAGCAGTCCGGCGTGGCACACCGCCGCGCAGCGCCCGCAGCCCATGCACGGCCCGGCCGTGCGGGAGAACGGGTGAGCAAGCGACAGCACGGTGTCCGTCCCCGGCAGCAGCGGCGTGTGCACGTCCGGACAGGCGATGCCGGTCATCGCGTCGCCCAGCACGCATTCCGCCGCCGGGTCGGCTCCGTAGGCGGACAGCAGCTCGCCGATGTCCGTGCCGTAAGGCACGCGCACGTTGGCGCTCTCCGGCACGCCGTCGCCGCCGACGGTCACCACGACGTGCGTCGCGCCCTCACCGGTCGCGACGGCACGCCACAAAGCGGCACACGCCTGTGCGCCGATGACGAAGGCCTCCTGCTTTTTATCGGCATAGGCGGGGAGCGGATACGTGTTTTCGGTCACGAACACCGTGTCCCGCCCGATGGTGCGCCGCAGGGCGCGCAGACGCCGTTTGGGCAGCAGGGCGGCGATGTGGCAATGCGGAAAATGCAGCGCCCGCGCCGCCAGACGCAGGCCGTCCAGCACCTGCTGCGGCATTTCCTCCAGCACCGCCCACGCGGCGCTGCCGAAGATATCGTTCTCCGTCCCGTCGGCCACCAACACGCAGCGCTGCGCGGACGGGTCATCGGCGGGCAGCTGCCACCCGGCCAGCTTATCGGCCAGCAGCTGCCCGTCCCGCTCGTCGCAGATCGCGGCGCGGCGCGCCGCCTCCAAGATCTGCTGCGCCGTCATCTCGGCGCCCGGCGCTGCGGCGGGCGCGTCAGCCGACGCATCGGCCGGGGCGGCATCCGCCGCCTCTGCCGGATCCGGCAAAAGCTCGATGCACGTCAGTTCGCCGAAGCGGGGGTGCGTCAGCACCACCGTGCCGGTCAGCACGCCGTCCACCGTGGATAGCACGGGCGCGCCGTCCGCGCCTTCGGCCAACACCTGACCGACGGTCACGTGCGTGTCCGCCTGCACCAGCAGGCGCGCGCCGTCCTCGCCCGCGCGGGCGATCGGCAGACGGACGGGGCCGGTGGGCGAAAACGGCAGGATCGGCCGTTTGACCGCCTCGCCTTTTTGGAACGGGAGCACGACCGCGTGTCGGGCTGCTCTCATCTGTGATCACACCTTTCTGCTGTCCGGCGGCACGGCGTGCCGCCGGCGGAAGATCCTCCCGTCAGCAAGTCCCTGATCGACGGACTGCCCCATGCGGGAGTATGATAGCGGTAAAGACCGGGCGTTTCGCCCGAGGAACGGAGGGTGCGCATGAAGATCGAAACGGTCGCGAACGACCGCTTACGGGTGTGGCTGTCGGATCGGGAGCTGTCGGGCGCGGGCATCCGTCTGCCCGCCCTGCGGGCGGGCGACCCCGCCGTGCACCGCCTGCTGCGGCGCGTGATGACGGCGGCGAAGCGCCGTATGCCTGCCCTGCGCGCCCGCCGGTGCGCCGCGGAGCTGATCCCGGTGGACGGCGGCTGTGTGCTGCTGATCACGCCGGGCGGCCGTGTGCCGGACGACGCGCCGTGGCTGTACCGGGCATCGGACATCTCCGCCCTGCTGGCGCTGGCCGCACATCTGCGCGGCTATCCGTGGGAGCAGCCCTGCTCCACGCTGTATGCCGTCGACGGCGGCTATCTTTTGCTGCTGTCGCCGCCCGCGCCGGGCGTGCGGCCGCCGATCGTGGAGGAATATCTTACCCATGTGGGGGACGGCGCCGTCGCCGCCGCCGTCGCGGCGGAACACGGGCGCCTGCTGTTTGCCGGGGATGCGCTGGAACACTTAAGCGGCAAGCTGCCGCACCGCGACTGATCCTTACAGCGCGTGCACGGCGGCGACCAGATCGGCCGGCGCGTCGCTGCCAAGCAGCGCGCTGCCGATGACCGCCACGTCCGCGCCCGCCTCGGCGGCCAGCGGCGCGGTCTTTGGCGAGATGCCGCCGTCCACCTCCAGCCGGACGTCCAGCCCGCGGCGGTCGATCTCGCGGCGCAGCGCCGCGACCTTCGGCAGCATATCCGGCATGAAGGACTGACCGCCGAAGCCCGGCTCGACCGTCATGACCAGCACCATGTCCACCTGTTCGAGGTACGGGAACACCGCCTCGGCCGGGGTGGCGGGCTTCAGGGTGATGGCCGGGCGCATCGAGAGCGTCCGGATCTTGTCCAGCGTTTCGCCGATCGGCGAGCCGCACTCGACGTGGATGTTCAGATAGTCCGCGCCCGCCTTGGCGAACGCCTCCAGCAGCCGGTCGGGGTACTGCATCATCAGATGCACGTCGAACGGCAGCGTGCTGTGCGGGCGCAGCGCCGCGATCACCGGCGGGCCGAACGACAGATTGGGGACGAACACGCCGTCCATCACGTCAAGATGCAGCATATCCGCGCCGCAGCCCTTGGCCAGCGCGAGCACTTCGCCCGCGTGGGCGAAATCACAGGTCAGGATCGATGGGGAAACGAGCATAGTATAGCCCTCCGTTTGGCCGGGATAGCGCACCGGCCGTAAGTCTATCGTCTTATTTTACCGCATTTTGCGCAAAAGGTCAAGAAAAAGCAGATCAGATCGCCGGAAACACGGCTCAGCCGTTCAGTTCCGGCATGGTCAGCAGATCGGCGACGGCGTGCAGATGCGGCACGTCGTCCGGAACGGGCTGCTCGTAGCACGGATAGTCGGGCGGATGCCCCATGTCCAGCCACGCCGCCCGCATCCCGGCGGACCGCGCGCCCGCGATGTCGTTGACCGGGTGGTCGCCCACGTACAGGCAGCACGCGCACGGCAGGCCCAGCCGCGCCGCCGCCAGACGGAACAGGCGGGGATCCGGCTTGTGGATGCCCTCGTCGCCGGACACCAGCACGATGTCCAGCTCCGGCCGCAGGCCGGTGAAGTCGATCTTTTGGTTCTGGTTGCGGGAATAGCCGTTCGTGATCACGCCGACCGCAAGGCCGCGGCCGCGCAGCGCGCGCAGCGTGGGCACGGCGTCCGGCACCAAGCGGCACGCGGCGGCGAACGACGCCGTGAAGGCGGAAAGCGCCCGGTCGGGATCGCACACGGGCACGCCGTCCCGCGTAGGCAGGAAACGGGCGATCAGTTCCCGGTACGGCATCGCCATGTGATAGCCGTGCCCGTTGACGCGGATCATCTCCTCGGTCAGTGCCTGCCGGTCCTCGTCCGGACGGTCGGCCCAATAGCGGTCGATGAACTGCCGCACCGCCCGGCGGAAGGCCGGGGCGCGGCGGTGCAGCGTATCGTCGAAGTCGAACAGCACGGCGCGGATCTGCGGCTTTTCCGGCGGCGCGAACATCGCGCGCGTTTCGGCCGCGTTGCGGCCGACCTCCGCGCGCAGCTCCTCCAGCGAGGAGAACGTGCGCTCCGGCCGCAAAAAACGCAGCGGACGCAGCGCCACCGTCCGGCCATACAGCTCGCCGCCGTAGCCTTGGATCCACGTTTCGGCCAGCGGTGCGTCCGCGCCGACGGTGGGGCGCAGCCCGATGTTCGTCACGCCGGGGTAGGCGATGCCGTCCAGCTCTACCTCGGCGGCATAGACGCCAAAGCGCGGATGTGCCAACATCGGCGGCAGGATCTGGTTGATCGTGGGCATCCCCAGACGGTGGCCCAGCCGCTGCCCGTGCTCCACGGGCAGCGACAGGCAGACGTCGCGCCCCAGCATCCGGCGTGCGCCCGCCATGTCGCCCTGTGCCAGCAGGCGGCGCACGGCGGTGGAGCTGACGGGCGTGCCGTCCACCGTGACGGCGGGCACGACCGTGACCGCGATGCCGCGTGCCTCGCACAGCTCGCGCAGCAGCAGGGCGTTTCCCGCACCGCCTGCACCGAAACGATAGTTATATCCGCACGCGACCGCGTCGGCGTGCAGTGTGCCGACCAGCACCTCGTCGACGAAGCGCTCCGGCGGATAGTCCCGCACGGCGGAAAGATCCTGCTCGATCAGCTCGTCGACGCCCATATGCTCCAGCAGCTGCGCCTGCTCCCGTGGCGTGCACAGCAGCCGCAGATCCGGCTTGGTGGTCATCGTTTCCGGCAAAAAGGTATAGACGGCGCACGCACCGTCCCCGGCACGCAGGGCCGCCGTGATCACGGCGCGGTGGCCGATGTGCACACCGTCAAAAAAGCCGAGGGCGACGCTGCGCCGCTTTTGCGGCAGGACGGCACCGGGCAAAGCGTAACGTTCCATGATCGGATATGCTCCTTTACAAACGCAAAGCGGGTCACAGCAGCAGACGCACGGCAAGACCGGCGTCCGTCGGCTCGCCAAGGCCGAGCAGCGTGCCGTCCGGTGCCAGCACGCGCGACATGCCGTCCGGCGTGCTGCGCAGACGGTCTAAGGCCAGCGCGCCGCCGTTTTTGAACCGGACGGCCTGCGCGGCCGACACCGTCACGGCCGGATAGGCCGAAAGCACGCGCTCCATCGGGATCAGCCGCTCGCGCAGCCGTCCCTCGGCGGCCAGCGCGGCCGCCTCGTCCAGCCCCAGACAGTCGGCCAAGCCGAAGCCCGCTGCCTCCGTGCGGCGCAGCGCGGTCATCACCGCGCCGCACCCGAGCGTGCGCCCCAGGTCGTCGCAGATCGTGCGGATATACGTCCCCTTGGAGCAGGCACAGTCGAAGGTCAGCTCCCCCGCCGCCTCGTCATACGCGAGCAGATCCAGCCGATACACGGTCACCGGACGGCTCTCGCGTTCGATCTCGATCCCCTGCCGTGCCAGCTCGTACAGGCGCACGCCGTCGCGCCTGAGCGCGGAGGTCATCGGCGGGACCTGCCGGATCTGGCCGGTGAAGGCGGGCAGCGCCGCGCGCACCTCGGCGGCGGTGGGCCGGCGGGCGCCGGTAGGCTCCACTTTTCCCCAAACGTCCAGCGTATCGCTGACCGCGCCGAAGCGCAGCGTTGCGGTGTAGCGCTTATCATGCACGGGCAAAAAGTCCAATGCCTTGGCCGCGCGCCCGACCAGCAGCGGCAGCACGCCGGTCGCATTGGGGTCGAGCGTCCCGGCGTGGCCGATCTTTTTTGTCGAGAGCAGCCGCCGCGCCGCAGCGCAGCAGCCGAAGGAGGTCGTCCCGGCGGGCTTGTCCAAACACAAAATGCCGATCGGGGCGGTCTGCAGATCGTTCATGGCAATGCTCCTTTCGCCGAAGCGGGGCAAAAAACAGGCTGCGCGGGCAGGGGACCCCCTGTCCGCGCGTTATGGTTATCCGGTGATGATGCGCGGCACGGCCTGCTCCACGGCGCGCAGGATCGCGTCCTTCGCCGTATCGAGCGAGCCGTCCACCGCGCACCCGGCGGCGCGGTCGTGTCCGCCGCCGCCAAGCAGCGCGCAGATCGCCGCCGCATCGGCGTGCGTGCCGGTGCGTACACTGGTCTTATAGTTGCCGTCTTTCTTCTGCCGCAGCGTGATGCCGACCCAAACGCCCTCGATCTGCCGCGGGATCGGCGGCAGGCCCTCCAGATCGTTCTCGGTCGCGCCGCTTTTGCGGATCATCTCGTTGTCGATCACCATCAGCGCCACGCGTCCGTCGTGATAGAACGCCATGCGGTCAAGCGCCATGCGCTCCAGCTCGATCCGCGCGCGGGAGCGGATGTCGAAATTGACGCGGTTGATCATCTCGTACGGGATGCCGCAGTCGATGCAGTCGGCAGCGATGCGGTGCGCCAATGCGTCGGCGTTCGCGTACTTGAAGCAGCCGGTATCCGTCGCGATCCCGGTGTAGATGCAGGCGGCGATCTCCGGCGTCCGCTCGGTGCCCAGCAGCCCGATGATCCGCCAGATCACGATCGCCGCGGCGGCGCAGCCGGCGTCTACGCAGGTGGCCGCGGCATAGCCGGTGTTCGTGCTGTGGTGATCGACGCACAGGTCGATCCGCCCGCCGTAGAGCTCGCGCACGCTGTCACCCAGCAGGCGCTCGTCCGCGACGTCCAGTGCGCAGACGAAGCGCGGCGAAAACGCGGGCTGCGGCACGCCGGCCGTCATATAGTCGTATTTTTCCGGGATGAGGTCGGCACATTCCACACGCACGGTCTTGCCCAGCGCCTGCAGCGCGCGGCACAGGGCGAAATTGCTGCCGAGCGTGTCGCCGTCCGGGTATTGATGTGCCAGCAGCACGATATCGTCCGCCGCGAGCAGCAGCTCCGCGGCGCGTTTTTCATCGATCCGCTCCGTCATCGGCCTCTTCCTTCTTTTTGATCTGATCCAGTGTGGCGGAGATATGCGCACTGTATTCGATGCTGCCGTCGGGGATGAAGCGCAGCTCCGGCGTATAGCGCAGGCTGAGCGCCTGCCCCAGCGCATGGCGCATATAGCCTGCGGCGGAGCGCAGCCCCTTGACGGCCTCCTTCGCCGCATCCAGCCCGTTCATCGAGCTGACATAGACATCGGCATACGACATGTCCCGCGTCACCTCCACCCGCACGATGCTCAGCATACTGCCGGTCACCCGCGGATCCTTGACCGTGCGCAGGATCGCCGTCAGCTCGCGCAGGATATCCTCACTGGTCCGGTCCAAACGATAATTCGGCATGGTGCCGCCCTCCTCTCGGCTTGATGTTACGATGGATGATGCTTCTGTGATCGCAATACAACACTTAAGTTTGTACACAAACCCGCAAGTTTTCCGTGCTCGCAGCGACATCGTCGCTGCGAGATGACGGTCGTTCAGACCGTCAAGGAAAATCTTGACGCATTTGCACATCGTGCAAATGCAATGGCTGCGCACGAACCCCCGCAAGTTTCTTGTTTTCGCGGCGGCACCGCCGCCGCGAAATGACGGCAGTCTAAGCCGGCAAGAGAAACTTGACGCATTTGCACATCGTGCAAATGCAACGGTCGCACACACCCCGCAAGTTTCTCGTTTTCTCGGCAGCACCGCTGCCGCGAAATGACGGCTGTCTAGGCCGGCAAGGGAAACTTGACGCATTTGCACATCGTGCAAATGCAATGGTCGCACACACTCCGCAAGTTCCCCGTTTTCTCGGCAGCAACGCTGCCGCGAAATGACGGACGTTTAGTCCGGCAAGGGAAACTTGACGCATTGCGCATCGCGCAAATGCAGTTTTCCGTGCTCGCAGCGACATCGTCGCTGCGAGATGACGGCTGTCTAAGCCGTCAAGGAAAATCTTGACGCGTATTGATCGTGCAGCGCACGATCAATCGCGGTATTCCTCGATCACATACGTCTCGTAGATGTCGCCCTCTTTGATATCGGTGAACTTTTCCAGACCGATACCGCATTCGTAGCCCTGCGCGACTTCCTTCTGATCGTCCTTGAAGCGCTTGAGCGACACCATCTTGTCGTCGCCGATGATGATGCCGTCGCGCACGATGCGCAGCAGATCGTTGCGGCAGACCTTGCCGTCGAGGACATAGCAGCCCGCGACCAGACCGACGCCGGTGATGCGGTACACCTGCCGCACCTCGGCACGGCCGTGCAGCACCTCGCGCGTTTTGGGCGCGAGCATACCCTTCATGGCCGTTTCGACTTCCTCGATCGCGTCGTAGATCACACGGTACATCCGCATATCGACGCCCGCGTTGTCGGCGGCGACCTGCGCCAGCGGATCCGGGCGGACGTTGAAGCCGACGATGATCGCGTTGGACGCATCGGCCAGCATGACGTCGTTCTCGGTCACGGCGCCGACCGCGCCGTGGATGACGCGCACGCGCACCTCATCGTTCGACAGCTTCTGCAGCGACTGCGTGACCGCCTCGACGGAGCCCTGCACGTCGGCCTTGACGATGATGGACAGCTCCTTCATCTCGCCCTCGTGCATCTGATCGAACAGGTTATCCAGCGTGACCTTCTTGTACTGGTTGAAGATCTCTTCCTTCGCGGCGGTCTTGCGCTGCTCGACCAGCTCGCGCGCCAGGCGCTCGTCGGTGACGGCGTTGAAGATGTCGCCGGAGGCGGGCACCTCGTCCAGACCCATGATCTCGACCGGGACGGACGGGCCGGCGCTTTCGACCTTGTTGCCGTTCTCGTCGGTCATGCCGCGCACGCGGCCGACCGTCATGCCGGCCACGAGGATATCGCCGGTGTGCAGCGTACCGTTTTGCACCAGCACGGTGGCGATCGGGCCGCGGCCCTTGTCCAGACGTGCCTCGATCACCGTGCCCTTGGCGGCACGGTCGGGGTTGGCGCGCAGATCCTTCATCTCCGCCACCAGCAGCACGCTCTCCAGCAGATCCTCCAAGCCCATGCCCGTATGCGCGGACACCGGTACGCAGATCACGTCGCCGCCCCACGCCTCGGGAACGAGCTCGTACTCGGTCAGCTGCTGCATGATGCGGTCGGGATCCGCCTCGGGCTTATCCATTTTGTTGATCGCCACGATGATGGACACGCCCGCTGCCTTGGCATGATTGATCGCCTCGACGGTCTGCGGCATGATGCCGTCGTCCGCCGCCACGACCAGGATCGCGATATCCGTCACCTGTGCGCCGCGCGCACGCATGGACGTGAACGCCGCGTGGCCGGGCGTGTCGAGGAACGTGATGTTCTGCCCGTTGACCTGCGTGCGGTACGCGCCGATGTGCTGCGTGATGCCGCCCGCCTCGCCGGCGGTGACGCTGGTCTTGCGGATCGCATCAAGGATCGAGGTCTTGCCGTGGTCGACGTGGCCCATGACCACCACGACCGGATCGCGCGGGACGAGGTTCTCGTCCTTGTCCTCGCTGTCGTCGATGATGCGGTCCTCGATCGTGACGACGACCTCTTTTTCCACCTTCGTGTGGAACTCGCCCGCGACGAGGTAAGCGGTATCGAAATCGATCTCCTCGTTGACGGAGGCCATCACGCCCAGCATCATCAGCTTTTTGATGACCTCGCCGGACGTCGCCTTCAGGCGGGCGGCCAGCTCGCCGACCGTGATCTGCTCGCCGACGCGGATCGTGGCGTGCTTCTGCTTTCTCTCCTGCTGGATGCGCTCCAGACGTTCCTTTTCCGTTTCGCGGCGGCGCTGCTTGCGGTAGGTCTGCTTGGAGCGCTGGTTGATCTTCTGTTTCTTCACGGCGCCGCCGTCGCCGCGCACGCGGCTGGAGGTCTGCGCCATGACGTCGAACTTCTCGTCGTACTTGTTGGTGGCCACCATCTGCGGCTTGCGGGTATCGACCGTGCGGCGCTCCTGCGGCTGCTGCGGCTGGGGCGCGGCCTTCGGCTTATCCTGCCGGCGCGGCTGCCCGTTCGCACCGGCCGGCGCGGCGGGACGCGCGCCGGA
>JAJXDX010000358.1 GCA_021640185.1 Oscillospiraceae bacterium
ATCATCGTCAGCGACTGGATCAAAAACACGCTGGGCAGCGCCTCGCTTAAAGATAAGACCGAGCTGTCCGACGTGGTGAACGTGAAGGGCGACGAGAGCTACACCGTCGACGGCAACAACATGAAGGTGTGGGACGCCCAAGGCAACGACATCTATTATCAGGGCAACATCGAAAAGGAACTGCCCGTCGGCCTGCGTGTGTCGTACACGCTGGACGGCAGCCGGATCTCGGCCGAGGATCTGGCCGGGAAAAGCGGCAAGGTGACGATCCGTTTCGATTATCAAAATAATCAATATGCGATGACCGAGATCGACGGCAAACGCGAAAAGATCTATGTGCCGTTCGCGATGCTCACCGGTATGATGCTGGATAACGGCGTGTTCTCGAACGTGGAAGTGACGAACGGCAAGCTGATCAACGACGGCGACCGCACGATCGTGGCGGGGATCGCGTTCCCCGGCCTGCAGAGCGACCTGAACATCAGTGAGGATAAGCTCTCCATCCCCTCGTATGTCGAGATCACGGCCGACGTCAAGAATTTCGAGATGGCGAACACCGTCACCTTGGCGACCAACGAGATCTTCAACAAGCTGGACACCGGCAAAATGGACTCCGTCGACGGTCTGACCGACCAGCTCGACGAGCTGTCCGACGGCATGGCGCAGCTGCTCGACGGCTCCTCTAAGCTGTATGACGGGCTGTGCACGCTGTTGGACAAGTCGGGTGAACTGATCCGCGCCATCGACAAGCTGGCCGAGGGCGCGGCGAAGCTGAAGGCCGGCTCCGGCGACCTTGACAAGGGCGCGGCCGATCTGTCCGACGGGGCGAAGGCGCTGGCGGATGGCTTGGGCAAGCTCAACGCCAACAGCGGCGCGCTGAATGCCGGCGCGAAGCAGGTGTTCGAAACGCTGCTGGACACGGCGAACGAGCAGATCGCCGCGGCCGGGCTGACCATCCCGACGCTGACGATCGACAACTACGCGAAGGTGCTGGACGAAACGGTCGCCTCCCTGCAGGAGGACAACGTGCGTAAGCAGGCGGAGGAAGTCGCCCGGAAAACGGTGACGGCCAAGGTGAACGAGCAAAAGGACGTCATCGTGGCTCAGGTGACCGCGGGCGTCCGGAAAACCGTGGAAGAGGCCGTGGTGAAGGAGGCCGGCGACCAGATCTGGGCGCAGGTGCTGTCCACCCAAGGCATGACGAAGGCGCAGTATGACGCGGCGGTGAAGGCCGGGCAGATCCCGGCGGAAACGCAGAAAGCGGTCGAGGCTGCCGTGGATGAGCAGATCCAAAAGATCGTGGATGAGCAGATGCAGGGCGAGAAGGCCCAAAAGGCCATCGCGGACAACACCGAAAAAACGATCAGCGGTCTGATCGAGAAGAATATGCAGTCGGCGGACGTCCAAAACAGCATCGCTGCGGCCGTGGAGAAGGCCAAGGCGGGCGCGGCATCGCTGAAGGCGCTCAAGGGACAGCTGGACGATTATAACACCTTCTACACCGGCATCGGCGAATATACGCAGGGCGTGGCCGAGGCCAAGGACGGTGCGGATCAGCTGAACGCGGGCTCCGCCGCACTGAAAAACGGCACGGCTACCCTGTACGCCGGGATGGATGAGCTGTACAACGGGATCCTGACCCTGAAAAACGGCGCACCGGCGCTGGTCGACGGCGTGACGGCGCTGCGCGACGGGGCGATGCAGCTGTCCGACGGGCTCAAGGAGTTCAACGAAAAGGGCGTGCAGAAGATCGTGGACATCGCCGAGGGCGACCTTGCCGGTGTGGTGACCAGAGCAAAGGCGACTGTGGACGTGTCGAAGGCGTACACCTCGTTTGCCGGTGCCGCCGACGGGATGGACGGTCAGGTCAAGTTCATTTATCGCACGGATGCGATCAAGACCAAATAAACGCCGTTATCGCGCAAAAAAAGCGGCCCCGCGTCAGGCTTTTGCCTGACGCGGGGCCGCTGATATTTACCGATCTTTTTGCCGCCGTATATCCGCCGCCTGCGCGGTTATGCTGAAAGAGGCAAAGGAGGCGGCGGGCGTGGCGATCTCGATCATCCGCACGGTCATTTTATATGTGCTGCTGGTGGCGGCGATGCGGATCATGGGCAAGCGGCAGCTGGGCGAATTGCAGCCGTCGGAACTGGTGGTGACGCTGCTGGTGTCGGACTTGGCCAGCGTCCCGATGCAGGACAACGGCCTGCCGCTGCTGGCCGGGGTGCTGCCG
>JAJXDX010000359.1 GCA_021640185.1 Oscillospiraceae bacterium
TGCGAACTGCGGGGTCAGCTCCAGCGCCCGGTCGAACGTCCCGTCGCCCACCCCGGCGATCACCTGTCCCAAAAAGCCGCCGAACAGTTCCAGTGCGCGGTGCAGTTCCTCGTCGCTCCGGCCGGGCAGCCGCTCGCGCAGCAGCGGCGCGGCATCTGCCCAGTCGACGGGCTGCATCGTCAGCACGACGCAGCGGGAACGGATCGTTTCCAGCATCTGCGTGCGGTTCTCGCACGTCAGGATGAAGCACGCGTGTGCGGGCGGTTCCTCCAAGATCTTCAGCAGCGCGTTTTGCGCCTGCACGGTCATGGTCTGTGCGTCGGCTAAGATCATGACCCGGACGGGCGCCTCGTTCGGCAGCACGAACACCTGCTGCCGAACATCGCGCACGGCGTCCACGCTGATCGACCCGCCGTCGCCGCCCAGCTGCGTGATATCCGGATGGACGGCCTTGCGGCAGGCGGGGCAAACGCCGCAAGGGCGCTCGCCCTCGCCGCCGCACACCGCGGCGGCGGCCAGCCAGCGCGCCAGCGTGCGCCGCCCGCTGCCCTGCGCCCCCTCGATCAGTACGGCGTGGGGGATGTGCCCGCTTTGCTGCTGCAAGGCGAGCTGCCGCATGAGCGCGGCGTTCCCGATCGGTCTGACAGCGCTCATGCGATCCCTCCGTTCCTCTTTTTGCCCATCCATCCTATTATATCGGAACTCTGCCCGGTTTTCAAGCCTTTTTTCGCCCCGCGCCGCACACGGCGGACAGCAGGCGCTCCCATTCTTCGCGCGTGAGCGTCGCGTTGACGACCGTCAGCAGCGCCGCGGCCGACAGATAGCGCGGCAGGCCCAGCCGGTCGAGCAGCGCCTGCCGCCGGGCGGCGCTGTCCGGCGCGCCGGACAGGCCGCAAAGGAACAGATCCGTTTTGGTCAGCTGCAGCCCGGCGTCCGCGCCGCCCGGCGGCGCGTCGTCGAGATGTGCGCCCGCGCGGCGCAGCGCATCGATCACGGTGGCATCGTCCATGCCCTCCACGCCGAGCAGCCCCTCCTTGGACGGGGCGCGCTTGCGGCGCTCCTTGCCCGGGATCGGCGGGACGTAGGCGAACAGCAGCCGCTCCGGCGGCAGCATCCCACGCAGGCGGCCGCGGATCTGCGCGCCTGCCGCGTCGCTGTCGGTCAGCACGATCAGGCCGCGCACCTCGGCCAGACGCCGCAGCAGCGCCACCTTTTCCGGCTCGCGGAACACGCGGAACCCGCCCGTTTCCACCACCGTCGCGTCCACGGCGGCGCACACGCGGATCCGGTCGTATTTCCCTTCCACGGCGATCGCCTCTTTGACGAACGGCTTTGCCCGGACGGCGGGCGTTTCTCCCGTGCAGCTCATGCGCGCTGCCGTGCGCGCATGAGCAGGCGCGCCACGGTCTCCTCCAGCACGGTGCGGCCGTCGCCGCGCCCGGTCTTGAGCGCGGTATCCGCCGCGGCCAAGGTCTGCAGCATATCGCGCAGAGCGGGGACGGGCAGGCGCGCGGCATCGCGCATGGCGTTGCGCACGCGAAACTCCTTGCCCTTATAGGAGCGGAACGCTTCGGTCAGTGCCTGCACCGGTGCGCCCGCGTCCCGCGCGATGCGCGCGCGGTACAGATCGGCATAGGCGTTTGACAGCACGCCCAGCACGGCGATCGGCTCCTCCCGCTGCACGGCCAGCCGGTGCAGCAGCTCGTAGGCCGCGGCATCGCGCCCGGCCAAGATCGCCTTGGACAGATCGAACACGCGCGCCTCCAGATCCTTCGTCGCGGCGCGCTCGATCAGCTGCGGCGTGATCTGCCCGTCCTGCGCCAAAGCGGACAGCTTATCGAGTTCCCCCTGCAGCAGCTGCAGGTCGTTGCCCGCCTGCTCCACCAGCAGCTGCGCCGCGGCCGGATCCAGCGTGCAGCCGCGCCGTTTTGCCCCGGCGGTCAGCAGCCGTGCCGTCTCCGCCGTCGTCAGTCGGTCGAA
This sequence comes from Oscillospiraceae bacterium, assembly GCA_021640185.1. Taxonomy (GTDB): domain Bacteria; phylum Bacillota; class Clostridia; order Oscillospirales; family Acutalibacteraceae; genus UBA5905. The sequence goes on from JAJXDX010000359.1 coordinate 1,981, forward strand.
GCGGACGACCGAACCCGCCGCGTCCATCAGCACGCAGCCGTCGGCCACGCGGCCGGGCAGCGCGCAGATGCGCTCCGGATCCGCCGTCGGGTCGATGTCGCGCACGAGGATGCACTTTTTGTCCGCCATCAGCGGCAGTGCGTCGATAGCGTCCTCCAGCCGGTCGGGCGTGACCTCGTCCCCGGCAAAGCGCTGCAGGTCGAACGGGTCGCTCTCCTCGTCCACCACCGCC
>JAJXDX010000360.1:0-338 GCA_021640185.1 Oscillospiraceae bacterium
GTGCTGTACCGTCCCCTGCCCCGTTTCCCTGCCGTGGAGCGCGATCTCGCGCTGCTTTGCGACGACGATAAGCCCGTGGCCGAGATCGAGCGGGCCATCCGCTCGGCGGGCGGCCATCTGCTCGAGAGCGTGGAGCTGTTCGATGTCTACCGCGGCGCGCAGATCCTCGCCGGCAAAAAGAGCGTGGCCTACAGCCTGAAGTTCCGCACTGCCGACCGCACCCTGTCCGACGAGGACATCGATCCCGTGATGAAAAAGATCTTCACCAAGCTGGAGCAGATCGGCTGCCTGCTGCGCAGCTGATCTTTGGGCTTGCAAAACCGCGCGGGATGCGGTAT
>JAJXDX010000360.1:348-2212 GCA_021640185.1 Oscillospiraceae bacterium
ATGCGGTATAATAAAAAATAAGCAATGACGAACGGAGGGATCTTCCATGCTCGACAGAACGATGACGTTTTCGATCGGCGACGATAAGGAACAGGCGATGAAGGTCATCCTGACCACGGTATACGACGCGCTGCGCGAAAAGGGCTACAACCCGATCAATCAGCTCGTCGGCTATCTGCTCAGCGAAGACCCCACGTATATCACCACGCACAACAATGCCCGTGCGCTGATCCGCAAGGTCGACCGGGACGAACTGATGCGCGTGCTCGTCAGCTCTTATCTCAATAACTGAAGGAGGTCTACCCATGGCGGACAAAGGCGATAAGCAGCCCTTTCTGATGTACAAAGGGCGTCCGTTGGTGCGCTCCGGCAACACGCTGTATTACGGCAGCATGGCGGAGAGATATGTCATCATGATGCAGATCCTGTCGACGAAGGACGAGAACGACCTGAAAATGGCCGAAAAGATCCAGGTCCAGCTCCTCTCGACCGATCCCGACCTGCGCATGAAAGAACGCATCATCAAAAAAAGCGAAAAAGTCGGGCTGTATAATGCGATGGACATCGGCAGCATCTGGCTCGAGCGTGCGCTCAACAACCAAAAATAACGTCTGTTTTCCTCGCCGCGGCGGTCGATCACGACCGCCGCGGCGAAGCTTTTTGCCGGATGACCGGCGGCAGGCCGACAGCAAATTCATATTTTTGTCACAACTTGTCCGAAAAACGCGATATACTATATCTTATATCGTCATGTGATCGATGTCACGGAGGTGAACGGCATGAGGACGCCAAAAACGGAAAAAGAACGGGGCGAGGAGCATTATCGCAAAAAGCGGCGGATCTTCAGCCTCGTTTCGCTGATCCTGTTCGCCGTCGTGATGGTACTGCTGACGCTGCTGTTCGTGCGCGTGCTGGCCCCTTATCTGCACTCCACCGAGGAATTGCGCGCCTTTTTGAAGCAGTACGGCTTCCGCGGCCGGTTCATCCTGCTTGGGCTGCAATGCCTGCAGGTGATCGTGGCCTTCATCCCCGGCGAGATCATCGAGCTCGGCGCAGGCTACGCCTACGGCGCGCTGGAAGGCACGCTTTTGTGTCTGGCCGGTGTGGCGATCTCGTCCTCGGCCATCTTCCTGCTGACCAAAAAGCTCGGTGTCAAGCTGGTCGAGATGTTCATCCCGCGCGAGAAGATCGACCGCCTGCGCTTCATCAACAGCGAAAAAAAGCTGCTCCGCACGATCTTCCTGCTGTTCTTCATCCCCGGCACGCCGAAGGACGTGCTGACCTATTTCGTCGGGCTGACGAAGATCACGCTGTCGGAGTTCCTCGCGATCACGCTCGTCGCCCGGATCCCGTCCGTCGTGTCCTCCACGATCTGCGGGCACATGGTCGGCAAGGAGGATTACAAGACCGCGCTGATCGTGTATGCGATCACCGCCGTGGTCAGCGGGCTGGGCTATCTGCTGTACAATAAGCTGCTCGACCGCCACCGCGACAAAAAGGCGGCCAAAACGGCGGACGGCACGCCTGAGGAAACAACGGCCGACCTGCCGCAGTCCACAGATGAGATCGACGCGCCCGTGCCGCCGGTCGACGTCGACACGGATACGCAGACAGAAACGCAGAAAAACGACGACGGGCAGCAGCCCGTCTGACCGAAGGAGGATCGCCATGCCGCAGCAGCCGGACACCGCACGCCGCGTTTTCGGCGTCATCGCGGAATACGATCCCTTCCACACCGGCCACGCCGCGCATCTGGCCGGCACGCGGGCGGCGGGCGCGACGCATATCGACGTCGTGCTCGGCGGAAATTTCACCCAGCGCGGCGGCCCGGCCATGCTGCCCACGGACGTGCGCGCTGCCATGG
>JAJXDX010000361.1 GCA_021640185.1 Oscillospiraceae bacterium
GCCATGCGGCACGTCCCGTTCGACGCGCCGGTCGAGCGCTAGTCCGACGAGGTGCTCTTCGGCGAATGGCTGGAAGATCCGGTCGCCGTCGCCGCGTTCGCCGGAGAGGAGATGCTCGGCTTCATCGAAGGCTCGCCGGAAAGCTGGAACTGCCGCTATCGGATCAGCAACATCTGCGTGTTCGACGCGGCGGCGCGCCGCCGCGGCATAGGCACGGCGCTGATGGAGCAGATCTTGCAAACGGCCGTTTCCTCCGGCGCACGCATGGCCGTGCTGGAAACGCAGACCTGCAACGAGAATGCGATCGCGTTCTATCAAAAATGCGGGTTCTCCCCCATCGGCTTCGACCTGTACGCGTACACGAACGACGACCCGCAGCGCCACGAGATCCGGCTGGAGATGGGAAAAAAGCTGAAATAACGCCGTCCCAGCGAAAAAAAGCGCACGATGAAGAGACCGATCACAGCACACGGAAAAGCCCGGCAAGTCCCTTTCGGGACTTGCCGGGCTTTTTCTCTTATCGTGTCGATCAAAGCCGCAGATCGCGGTAGGGATCGTCCTGCCGCAGGGCGGCATCGAGCAGGCAGGCGGCGTACGACGCAAAGCCGTGATCGCAGCTGGCCACGGTGCTCATGTTCTCCCACAGCGTGCCGGTCAGCTCGGTCATTTGATAGAAGTAACCGACCAGTTCCTGCCGCACCTGCGCATAGCGTCCGTAGCGCAGCAGCAGCTCCAGCCGCAGATAATTGCCGATGAAGGCGTTCGACGGCCAGACCTCGGGATAGAGGCCGCGCGCGCCGCGCTGCGGCCCGAACTCCTCGGTCAGCTTTTTCCACAGCTCCGGATGGGTATCCGGCGTGGCGATGTCGAAATAGAATGCATAATACTGGCACGTTTCGGTGACCTCGCCGCCGGGGACGAGCTTGCCGTCGCGGTACACCTCGTTATCATAGAAGAACGTGCCGTTGTACGCCCGGCGGCGCAGCAGCTCGACCAGCGCCTCGCCGCGCTTCGTCATCGACGCGTCGCCGTACAGTTCGCCCAAAACGCGCAAAACGTAAGCATAGTGCATATTGCTGGGGAAGTTCACGTCCTGCACCAGATCGTTGGCACGCGACCATTCGACGAACACCCAGCCGGGGATATGCTCCAGCAGGCCGTCCGCGTTCTCCAGTCCGCGCAGGAACTCCGCCAGCGCCGTCATGCGCGGGCGCGCCTCGTCGACCAAAGCGCGGTCGCCCGTGCGGCGGAAATAGTCGTACAGCTCCACGACGTACCACATCGCCCAGTTGACGATGAACGCGCCGTCCAGATGATCGGACGGATAGCACATCGGCAGCATCCCCTCCGGCACGTCCGGCAGCTTTTCCGGCAGCAGGAAGTTCTGCATAAACTGACGCTCCATGCGCGTGTCTCCGGTGAAGAACTGCGCCGACCGGCCGATGAAGAAGCTGTCGCACAGCCAGCCCGCACGCTCGCGCGTCGGGCAGTCGAAGAAGATATCCGGCGCGTTGTGACGGAAGGTCTGCCACGCGGCGGCGAACACCGCCTGCTCGCGTGCATCGTCGCTGTTCAGACGGCGCAGGGAGCCCAGCGGATGCACGACCTCACGCATATGCACGTTTTCGATCGTCACCGTGCCGCCGAAGGCGATCGGCTGGAGATATTGCAGGCCGATCGGCTCGAAGGTCTGGAAGTGATAGCACCCCGGCGCCAGCTCCAAACTGATCGCATTAGCGCAGTCCAGGCGCAGCGGGTCGACCGTACCGTCGTCCTTCAGGATCTCGTCGAACAGCAGCCACAGACGCACAGGTGCCGTGCAGGCGATCTGCATCGCCAACAGCCCGGCACGTTCGCCCGGCAGGGCGAGCACCGCGCATTCGCCGTCTGCCAGCACCGTTTTGCCGTCATACGGACGCGCGGTGCGGTCGTTCAGCACGGTGGTGAACCGCTGCACCTCGTCGGTCAGCGAAAAGTCCAGCTTCTCCATCGTGTAGCCGTTCACGCCGTCTTGGATCTCGATGAGCGAGCGGCCGCGCCGGGGCGATGCCGGCAGATCGCCGACCGTGACCGTGCCTCTCCCGACGGTCTTTGCCACGTCGACGACAGGGAAGGTGTGCAGCGGCAATTCACGCGGGAGCAGCGTTTTTTCGGCCGTCGGCTCCGTTTCCAGCGGCTCGGCGTCCGT
>JAJXDX010000362.1 GCA_021640185.1 Oscillospiraceae bacterium
CACAGTGCCTGTGGTGTCATCTCCTCGCCGCACACGCGCAGCAGCCCGCGCGGGCAGGCCGCGATGCTCTGCGGTGTGAAAACGAGGCGGCCGTCCTCCCGGACGGCTGCGGCCTCGCACGCGCCGCAGTGCAGGCAGCCGTTTGGGCTGCGCACGATCTGCGGCTGCGGCAGCTGGCCTTCCGGACTGTGGCACCAAACGCAGCGCAGGGGACAGCCCTTGAGGAACACGGTGGTGCGGATGCCCGGCCCGTCGTAGATCGAGAATTCTTCCACCGAGAATACGGTCCCGTTCATCGGTTTTTCCTCACAGCGCGGACAGAAAGCCGATCACCCGGTCGGCGATCCGCTGATGTCCGGCGTCGTTGGGGTGCAGGCCGTCCGGCATATAGCGCTGCCGCAGCAGCGGCACGTTCGGCTGCAGGCCGGACACCGAGAACAGATCGAGCACCGGGAGGGCGTACCATGCCGCGATCGTGCGTTCCGCCGCGACATAGTCGGCGAGCGTGTGCGTGCAGCGGATGCCCCGCTCGTTGATCTGGCGTTCTTCATCGGCGCGGTGCAGCGGGGTGAGCACGACGACGGCGGCCTGCGGGCAGTGCTCGATCAGGGCGCGGCACAGCACGGAGAACGCGCCGCAGAACGTTTCCTCCGTCCTGTCACCGGGGGTGCCGAACGGCGTATCGCCGTGGCCGTAGTCGTTCGTGCCGCCGAACACCAAGATCACGTCGGTATCCGGGGCGATATCCTTGACCCGCGTGGCGAAATACGGCAGATCGATCTCCGGATACATGGGGTCGAGCTGCGGGGCGATGCTCGTCCCGCCGATGCCGAGGCCCTGCACGTGCGCGCCGGTGCGCCGTGCCATGATCGCCCAAAACGTGCTGTCGGCCCCCTGCGTCGTGCCGGTGCCGGCCGTGATGCTGTCGCCGAGCACGGCGATCTTTTTGCCGTTAAGTTCCATCGTTTTCTCCGCCTTCCTCTGCGGCGGGCAGCGCCGCTCCGCCGTCCTCGCCGTCTTTATCCGCCTTTTGCGCGTAGGTGCTGGGCGAACAGCCGAAGCGTTTTTTGAACGCCTTGGAGAACGAATAGATATCCATATACCCGCACGCGAGCGCCACCTCCTTGACGGCCGTCCCCGTGGACAGCAGCGAGGCGGCGATGTTCAGGCGGTAGTTGGTCAGGTATTCCTTGGGCGAAACGCCGAGATATTGCCGGAACAGGGAATAGAGATACCCCCGCTCGATATTGATATAGCTGGCGAGATCCGCCACGCGGATCTGGCGGCTGTAGAACTCGTGGATGAAGGATCGGGCGTTGTCGACGTACTGCTGCTGTCTTGTCCGCGGCTCGACATCGGTGGTGACGATCGAGAACAGGCGGTAAAGCTCTGCGTCGATCGCGAAGTGGGTCGTCACCTCGTTTTTGGCCAAGAGAAGGATGTTTTGGAACACCTCGCCGATCCGGCTGTCCGAAAACACGACCTTGTTTTTGGGGAACGGGGAGGCGGAGGCCCGGAAGTTCGCGAAGCAGTAGAACCACGGCTGCTCCTTATCCGCCGTATAGATCGCCCGCGTGTTCGGCGGGATCAGGAACATCTGGCCGCCCGTGACCTGATGCGTCCCGCCGGGCAGCTGCAGCAAGCCTTTGCCGGAGAACACGTAGTGCACGACGTAAACGTCGCGCTGGGCGGGGCCCCAGGTCATCTTCGGCGTGGTGTGCTCGAAGCCGTAGCCGGTGCAGACCAGCTCCAGCGGCGGGGTGGCCGGGGGAAAGAGATATGCGTATTTTTTGTTTTCCATAACGCCCTCCGAAAGAACGGGAAAATGTGAGATAACGTCCATGAGTATATCATTTTTCCATGGATAAAGCAACGGGGTCGATCGATTTGATGACATTTTTACAAATAAAAACCACGATCTGACATTGAAACCTTACCAAAGATACGGTATGATACGAACGATGGATCTGTGCGGGACGAACATGAAGCGTGACGGAGGAGGACACTATGCGACGGAGCAACGGAAAACGTCTGACGGCGGGTGCGCTGGCGCTGCTGCTGATCTGCGGTCTTTTTTGCCCGTTCGGGGCGATCCGGGCATCGGCGCAGGAGAGCGCTCCGAACGCCGCCGCTTCTGCCGGCGGAGAGAGCGGGGCGGAGCCGGACTATGCGGCC
>JAJXDX010000363.1:0-1224 GCA_021640185.1 Oscillospiraceae bacterium
TTTTCACCCGGTCCGCTGGCGGTGCATAGGATGACAGCAGGGCCGGTCCGCGGCCGGGAAGGGGGCAGCAGCATGAAAAAGAGAGCATCCCGCACGGCAGATGTGCGGGACGGCTGCCCGCCGGAGCGGCGGCTGTGCGCTCTTGCACCCGGCGAGGCGGCCGTGGTGGCTCGGCTGCTGACCGGCGGCGCGACGCGCCGCCGTCTGCAGGAGCTGGGGCTGATTCCCGGTGCGCCGGTCGCGTGCTTGGGGCGCAGTCCGGGCGGCGACCCCGCCGCCTACCGCATCGCCGGGGCAGTCGTGGCGATCCGGGACGAGGATGCGGCGGGCGTGATCGTCCGCGCAGGGAAGGAGGACGGCAAATGGGACTGACCAGAGGCTCCGTCGGGCGCGGCGCGCTCGACGGGGGACTGTCGGTGCGGCGGCAGCCGGGCGAACGGGTCGTGGCGCTGGCGGGGATGCCGAACGTGGGCAAAAGCACGGTGTTCAACGCCCTGACGGGGCTGCACCAGCACACCGGCAACTGGACGGGCAAAACGGTGGCGAACGCCTGCGGCCGCTGCCGCACGGCGCAGGGCGGCTACATGCTGGTGGATATCCCCGGCACCTACTCGCTCTCCCCGCACTCCGCCGAGGAGGAGGTCGCGCGCGACCTGCTGTGCTTCGGCGAGGCGGACGCGGCCGTCGTGGTGTGCGACGCGACCTGCTTGGAACGCGGCCTTCCGCTGGCCTTGCAGATCATGGAAACGGGGCTGCCGACGGTCGTTTGCGTCAACCTGATGGACGAGGCGCGGCGGCTGCATATCCGCTTGGATCTGCCCGTGCTGTCTGCCCGGCTGGGCGTACCGGTGGTGGGGGTCAGCGCACGTCGGGCGCGCACGCTGGGGGCGCTGACCGATGCGCTGGATGCCCTGTTCGCAAGCGGGGCGCGGCCGTGTCCCGCGCCGATCGGCTATCCGCCCGCCATCGAGGACGCCGTGCGTCCGTTGACCGACGTGCTGCAGCCGCATGCCGGGCGACTGTCCGCCCGTTTCCTTGCCCTGCGGCTGCTGGAGCGGGCGCAGCCCTTCACCGCCCGTGCCGAGGAGGATCCGGCCGTGGCGGCAGCCGCCGCCCGGCAGCGCGCGGCGCTGCGGCAGGCGGGGTTCTCCGGCGATGCGTTCGGCGATGCGCTGGCCGCCGCCGCGGCCGAACGCGCATGCGCCTGCTGCGCGGACACAGTGG
>JAJXDX010000363.1:1234-2166 GCA_021640185.1 Oscillospiraceae bacterium
CAGTGGATGACGGCGGCCGCGCCGCACGCGCGACGCTCGGCCGCGCCGACCGGCTGCTCACCGGCCGGCTGACCGGCTATCCGGTCATGCTGCTGCTGCTTGCCCTCGTGCTCTGGCTGACGGTCGAGGGCGCGAATTTACCGTCCGAGCTGCTGTCCCGTGCACTGTTTTGGGGGCAGGAGCGCCTGACGGCGCTGTGCGCGGCGCTGCACGCGCCGGACTGGCTGCACGGGGCGCTGGTGCTGGGCGCGTACCGGGTGCTGGCGTGGGTGGTGTCGGTCATGCTGCCGCCGATGGCGATCTTTTTCCCGCTGTTCACGCTGCTCGAGGACGCGGGGTATCTGCCGCGCGCGGCGTACAACCTCGACCGCCCGTTTCAGGCGTGCCGCGCCTGCGGCAAGCAGGCACTGACGATGTGCATGGGGCTCGGCTGCAACGCAGCGGGCGTGGTCGGCTGCCGGATCATCGACTCCGAACGCGAACGGCTGCTCGCCGTGCTCACCAACAGCCTCATGCCGTGCAACGGGCGGTTTCCGGCGCTCATCGCGCTCATGACCATGTTCTTTTCCCTCAGCGGCAGCGCGCTCGCCGCCGCGCTGCTGCTCACGGCGGCGCTCATGCTGTGCGTGGGGCTGACGTTCGGTGCAACGTGGCTGCTGAGCGCGACCGTGCTGCGCGGCAAACCGTCGGCCTTCGCGCTGGAGCTGCCGCCGTACCGCGCGCCGCAGGTCGGTCAGGTGCTCGTGCGCTCCGTTTTCGACCGGACGCTGTTCGTGCTCGGGCGCGCCGCCGCCGTGGCGGCGCCGGCGGGCATGGTGCTGTGGGCGCTGGCAAACGTGCACCCCGGCGGTGTGAGCCTGCTGACGCGGTGCGCGGCTGCACTCGACCCGCTCGGGCGGGTGATGGGCATGGACGGCGTGCTGCTGCTGGCG
>JAJXDX010000025.1 GCA_021640185.1 Oscillospiraceae bacterium
CTGGAGGCATCCACATACCCGACCAGCTGCACGATCTTGCATACCGGGATCGTCGTTTCGGTCAGCAGGCGTTTCGCCTCGCGAAGCCGCAGCTCCCACACATAAGCGGCCAGCGGACACCCGACGCAGCAGCGGAAGATCCGGCTCATCTCGCCGGGCGGCAGCGCCATCTTCTCGGCCATCGCCTGCACCGAAAAGTCGTACCGCATCGCGTTGTCGTCCAGATAGCGGTACATCCGGCCCATCAGTGCCGTGCATTGGCGGCGGTATCCGGCGATCCGTCCGGCGGCCTCCGGCAGCCGCTGACGCAGCTGCCGGATCAGCCCCTCGCCCGTGATCTCGTCCGCACACAGCAGCTCGAGCACCGCACGCAGCTCCTGCTGCGGCAGACCGGAACGCAGCGCCGCTTCCAGCAGCTTCATCTTCATCCGGTCCACCGCGGACAGCAGCAGCGCCGCCGGGATCTGTTCCTCCTCGGCCCGCCGGGCGATCCGCGTCAGCTCCTCACACACCGGTCGCTCGTCGCCGGAGGCCAGCCGACGGCAGAGCTCCGTGCAAACGGCGGCCAAGGTCAGCCGCCCTTCCGGATCCCCCGTCGCCCGCATCGGCGGCAGACATAACATGGATACCGTTTTATCCGACGCCATTCGGCTCTCCTCCGTTCGCGCGACCGGCCGGCCGTTTCGTGCCGAAACTCCCGGCATTTGCGGGAAATGCATACGTTACTGCACAAAACGTTTGCCGACGATTGACAATTTGTGTGATTTGTACTATACTCAGTATACAAGTTCGCCGAGGAAAAATCTATAAGGATTTCCCTCAAAAATAACACGATATCAAGGATCGGAGGAAATATGTTACATCCGGACCCGCAGCAAAAGGAAACCGATAAGACCCGCGGCACGCGGTCATACCCGCTGGGGCTGTACGATAATCTGATCGATCTGCCGAGCGACGGCTACCGTTTGGTCAATTACTGCCATTGGCACGAGGAAGCGGAGATCGTCATGGTCCTGGAGGGAACACTGAAAATGATGATCGGCGGCGAGCTGTATGCGATCGACGAAGGAGAGATCGCGTTCGTCGACCCTTACGAACTGCATGAGTTCTTCCAAAACGGCCGGACGCGATTCTATGCGTTCCTGTTCCCGCTCACCTTCCTCAGCGCGGAGAAGAATGACGAGCCGCAAATGCACTATATCGATCCGCTGCTGTCGGGTCAGCTGCGCTTCCCCACCTTCATCGGACGCGACCATCCCGCCTATGCGCGCCTTGCGCCGATCGTGCGGGAATTTCTGACTGCGAACACGGCACGGCAGCACGGCTACGAGCTGCTGACCAAAGCCGACCTGATGCTGACGATCTATCACTGCCTGCCGCACATGAAGCCGGCGCACGGCTCGTACCGCACCTGCCGCGAGATCGCCGACTACATCAAAGCCCACTATGCGGAAAAGATCACGCTGGCCGACCTGTCCCGGCGCTTCGCCATGTCCGAAAAGTACATCAGCGAGTATTTCAGCCGCAACTTCCGCCAAAACCTGACCGACTACTGCAACGGCTACCGGATCAAAAAGGCGTGCGAGCTGCTCGGCGGCACGGAGATGAGCATCACGCAGGTGGCGAACGAAGTCGGTTTCGATAACATCAGCTATTTTATTAAGGTATTCAAGCGGCTGATCGGCACCACGCCGCTGCAGTTCCGCAAGACCTCGCAGTCGCTTTGACGATGGTGATTTCATAAAACAGCTATCACCGATCCCGCACCCGTTGACGATCCTCTCCTCACACGGATATAATGCAGAAAAACCCGTAAAGGAGATCGACCGATGTACAACATGGACCTGATCATCAACACGCATTGGGACCGGGAATACCGCTGGTCATTCTCGGAAACGCAGAGCCGTCTGGCAGAAGCGGTGGACGACCTGATCGACATCATGCAGCGCGATCCGAAGTTCGCGCACTTCCACACCGACAGTCAGGTGTCGATGCTCGACGACTATCTCGACATCCGGCCGGAGCGCACGGAGGAGCTCAAGGCCCTCGTCGCAGACGGGCACATCCTGACCGGCCCGTGGTACACGCTGCCGGCGGAGTTCCTCGTCACGGGCGAAGCGCTGACCCGCAACCTGCTCATGGGCCACAAGATCGCGCGCAGCCTCGGCAAGGTCATGAAGGCCGGCTACAACATCTTCAGCTGGGGGCAGGTGTCGCAGCTGCCGCAGCTGTACCGTCAGTTCGGCATGGACGCGATCATTTTCTATCGCGGCATCGACCAGTCGAAGCTCGACCGGCTGGAGTTCAAGTGGCGCGCCCCGGACGGCACCGAGGTGCTGGGCATGACCTTTGGCGCGTATCACCGGCTCAATTTCTGGCGGTACGTCTATCTGCCGTACATCCTCGGCGGCAACAGCGTCGGCGGCGACAGCCACCAGATCAGCCGCGAGAACTTGGGCCAAAGCTACCTCACCCACGTCAGCGACGACGAGCTGGACATGATCAACCACACCGTGCACGATCAGCCGTGCGCACGCGACATCGCCGCTGCGCGCGAGGGGCTCGACCGCCTGATCGACACGGTCAAGGACAAGTCCTCCACCGACGAGCTGCTGTTTTTGCAGGGCTTCGATCAGGAGAACCCCGACCCCGTCGTGACCGAATTGCTCGACCGCCTCAACGGCATGATCGACTTCGGGCAGATCCATGTGGCGTCGCTGGAAGACTTCATCGCCACCGTCGAGCGCAAGCTGCACGAGAACGGCGTGTGGGATAAGCTCTCCACCCTGTCCGGCGAGATGCTGGAGGTCGAACACGTGTACGACTCGTTCGGCCCGCTGTATAACGGCGTGTTCTCGGCGCGGATGCCGATCAAGCTGCAAAACTCCCGCTGCGAATACCTGCTGTCCGGCTGGGCGGAGCCGGCCGCGGCGTGGGATACGCTCGGCGGCAAGCCGTACCCGTCGGTCATGGTGGAGCGCGCGTGGAAGGAGCTGCTGAAGAACCAGCAGCACGACGGCATCGGCGGCTGCCATGTCGACCGCGTCACCGCCACGATGGACGAGCGCTATGCCGTCGTGCGCGACATCGGCGAAACGGTGGTCAAGACCTCGCTGTGCGACGTGACCGGCCGCATCGACCTGTCGCACGTCGGCGACCGCGAGATCGCCGTGGTGCTGTACAACGCCGCCTTCGCCCCCCGGCACGAGATCGTGGAGTGCGTGGTCGACATCCCGCGTGACTGGGGCGTGCGCTGGTCGGGCGACAGCCGCCGCGACTTCCATCTGGACGCCGTCGGCGCGGACGGAAAACCCGTTTCGTGCCAGATGCTGTCGTTCGATGACGATACCGTGTACGGCTACCTCAAGTTCGGCAACGTCATCGGCTACGATGCCACGCGCTGCCGCATCGCGCTGGAGGTCGACCTGCCCGCGAACGGCTACACCACCGTCACCGTGCGCCCGCAGCCGCTCGCGCAGCGCGTGCGCGGCGGCATCGCAAGCGACGTGAACAAGCTGGAGAACGAATACCTGTCCGCCGTGATCGGGCAAAACGGCACGATCACCGTCACCGATAAGCAGACCGGCCGCGTGTATCCGATGCTGCACTATTTCGAGGACTGCTCCGACAAGGGCGGCCCGCTGCGGTTCGACCCGGCCTACGACCGCGGCCTGATGACCACGCTGACCGAGCGCCCGACCGTCGAGCTGGTGCATAACGGGACGCTGGAGGCGACCTACCGCATCACGTACACGTGGGCGGTGCCGGCGTGCATCGAAACAGATCTGAGGATCCACGTCCCGCACGGCAGCGAATGGGTGGCGCAGGGGATGCTGCACCGCGCGCAGGAAAAGACCGTGCTGACGATCGCCAGCGAGGTCACGCTGAAGAAGGACGCGCGCGCCCTGTCGTTCAAGACGGTGGTGGACAACACCGCGAAGGATCACCGCCTGCGCCTGATGTTCCGCACCGGCATGACCAAGGCCGAGGTCGACCGCGCCGACGCGCCGTACGACATCGTCAGCCGCCAGATCGCCGTGCCAGATTCCACCGGCTGGTACGAGGAGGCCGCGCGCACGTGGCCGACCAAGACGCTGGTGTCGGTGTCGGACGGCGAAGGGACGGTCGCGGTGTATCACCGCGGGCTGTCGGAGTACGAGGTGACGGACGACGACGGCCGCGCGATCGCGCTGACCCTGCTGCGCTGCTTCTCGACGGCGGGCAACCCGACGGAAACGTACCGCTATCAGGCGCTGGCCGAGTGCCTTGGCGAGCATACCTTCCGGTACGAGCTGCGCTTCGGCGCGGGCGAGCTGCCGACGCACACGCTGTGGCAGGAGGCCAACGCCCTCAACGTGCCGGTGCACGCGGTGCAGACCACGCGCCACACGGGCACGCTGCCGCAGACGCATTCGTTCATGAGCGTCAGCGACCCGCGCTTCGCGGTCACGGCGCTCAAGCGCGCCGAGGACGGCGACGGCTTCATCCTGCGCGGCTATAACGAATCGGAGAGCGAGATCGCGGTCACGGTCGAAACGGCGCTGCCGCACGACCGCGCCGAGCTCGTCACGCTGGAGGAGCTGCCGACCGGCGAACCGCTGACCGGCCTGCGCTTCACCGCCCGCCCGAAACAGATCGTCAGCATCCGCCTGCGGTAACGGCGGACACGAACATAGGAGGATAGCATATGCCCGTCGACTACCGCGACCCTTCCCGTTCCCCGGAAGAACGGGCCAAGGCTCTACTTGCCCAAATGACCACGGAGGAAAAGGTCGACCAGCTGCGCAGCGAGATGCTGTTGGACTGGCGAAAGTACGACGACCGCGATTTTAGCGTCGGCCACGTGCGCAACGTCGGCTGCTTTTTGCCAACGGAACTGTGCACGGCCGGAGAGGTCGCGCGCCGCATCAACGAGGATACGCGCCGCTCGATCGCGGCGAACCGGCTGGGCATCCCCGTGCTGCAAAACGGCGAGGCGCTGCACGGTGCCGGCTGGGGGCGCGCCACCGTATTCCCGCAGGCGATCGGACTGGCTGCCACGTTCGACCCGGAGCTGATCCGCCGCATCGGCGACGCCGTGGCGCAGGAACTGCGCGCCGTCGGCGTGCGGTCGGTGTTCGCGCCCGTCGTCAATCTGGCGCGCGACTGCCGCTGGGGACGCACGGAAGAAACGTATGGCGAGTCTGTCCTGCTCAACGCCCGCATGGGCGCGGCCTACGTCCGCGGACTGGAGGAGAACGGCGTGATCGCCGCACCGAAGCATTTCGTGGATAACTATGCCGAGGGCGGACGGGATTCCAACGCGTCGCTGACCTCATGGCGGGAACTGGAAGAAGAACAGCTGGAGCCGTTTGCCGCGTGCATCCGCGCCGGCGCGCAGAGCATCATGATCGCCTACAATTCCGTCGACGGTGTGCCCTGCTCCTGCAACGGCCGCCTGATGGAGGATATCCTCCGGCAGCGCTGGGGCTTCACCGGCTTCACGATCTCCGACTACAACGGCGTGGATGGCGTGTGGGAGCGCCACTTCGTCACGGAGGATGCCCTGCACGCACAGGCGCTGTGCCTGAACAACGGCCTGGACGTCGACCTGCCCAACGGCTACGACCGCATAAACGAGGCGGTGCAGAAAGGGCTGGTATCGGCCGAAAAGCTGGACGAGGCCGTCCTGCGCGTCCTGCAGGCCAAATTCCGTCTGGGGCTGTTCGAGCGGCCGTTCGTCGATCCGGACGAGGCGGACAAGACCGTGCTCTGCCCGGCGCACATCCGCTTGGCCGAGGAGGCGGCGGAAAAGAGCCTTGTGCTGCTCAAAAACGATAACGGCACCCTGCCGCTCGACCGCACGCACATCAAGCGTCTGGGCGTTTTCGGTCCGGCGGCGAACGAAGTCGCCACCGGCGGCTATTCCGGCCGTGCCGACCGCATCCTTACCCCGCTGGAGGCGCTGCGCGCACATCTGGGCGACGAGGTCGAGCTGGTGTTCGATCCCGGCGATACCGGCCTGACCGCCATGGCCGAAAAGTGCGATGCGGTCGTCTATTTCGCCGCCTCGCTGGAAGGCGAGGGCAAAGACCGCTGCGACATCCGTCTGCCGGATGTCCGCACCGCGCACTGGCGCGACGAGGACGGCGGCCTGATCGTCGACGCGGCGGACAAGTCCGTCGGCATCGATCAGCACAGTGCTTTGGCGCAGCTATTCGCCGCCGGACGGCCCGTGATCGTCGTGCTCGTCACCGGCGCGCCGGTGGACATGGAGGACTGGGGCGACCGGGCCGACGCGATCCTGCAGGCGTGGTATCCCGGCCAGCGCGGCGGCGAAACCATCGCCCGCACCCTGTTTGGCGAGATCTGCCCCAGCGGCAAGCTGCCGATCACCTTTCCGCGCTGCCTCGGCCAGCTCCCGCTGCACCACGAGCAGAAGCCTTCCGGCCGCGGCTACGGGTATATCGAGAACGATGGCCGCCCGCGCTATCCGTTCGGTTTCGGCCTAAGCTACACCACCTTCGCCCTGTCGGACTTCTCCGTGGAAACGGGCACCGCCGTGCGCGTATCGGCCACGGTACGCAACACCGGCAGCCGCGCGGGCGACGAGGTCGTGCAGCTGTACATCCATGCCCACGGCGGCAGCGTGGTGCGTCCGCTGCAGCAGATCCGCGACATCTGCCGCGTATCCCTGCAGCCCGGCGAAGAAAAAACGGTCACGCTCACGCTTGACCGTCACGCCTGCTCCTGTCTGGATATCCGCGGCGAATGGGGGCTGTACGACGGCATGATCGACGTGATGCTCGGCACCTCGGCGAGCGACATCGCCTTTAGCCGCACCCTCTCCCCGGCCGAGCTTGCCGACTTGGCATAATAGACAGCAAAAAAACAGGCTCACCGCCCGCTTAACGCGGGCGGTGAGCCTGTTTTTTATCCTGTTCTATTCGATCCGGTCGCCGACGACCGGCGTGCCGTCGGCGGCAAAGTGCAGGGAAAAGATCTCCAGATACTGTTCGCAGCCGGGGTGCCGCCACGCACAGGAGATGTACCACTGTCCCTTGAAGCAAAACACCTCACTGCAGGACGGCACATGGTTAGGACACGGATAACGGCCGTCCGTTTCGATCAGCATCCCCATCGCTTTCCATGGGCCAAGCGGCGCATCTGCGATGGCATAAGCCGTGCCGCGCCCCACGTTGGTATAAAACAGATAATACCGTCCGTCCCTGTGCATGACGAAAGGCGATTCCAGCGCATTGGTGCAGCCCTCAAGTTCGCAAAACCCGCAGTCCTCCCAATGCAGCAGGTCCTTGGAACAGGCGATGCCCATGGCTGCACGTCCTCTCTCGCTGCCGTCGGCCACCGCTGTACAGTAGTACAGATATGCCGTACCGTCGCCGTCGATCAGCGGCGCGGGATCGCGGCAGTCGGACCACCGGTCGATCCGCCAGCCGCTCCATTCGCCCGGCAGGAACACCGGCTCATCGGTATACTTTTCCCAGTGGTACAGATCGGTGGAGCGCGCCAGACGCAAACTTTGTGCCACGGCGTAATTGACGCCGGTATAGTACATATAATACTGTCCGTCGCGCGCCGTGATGCCGGGCGACCAGATCTGATAGTCCTCGTACTTACCCGGCTCTACGCTCAGACAGCGCGGTTCGATATGCCAATGACGCAGATCCTCGGTCCATGCGTGGCCGAAGCTGTCGACATACCGCTCGGTCCATTCGTAGCCGATCCGGTCGATGTTGTAAAACACGTGCAGCCGCCCGTCTTTCTCGACGAAAGAATGGTCGACCAGCGCCGTCCCCGGTTCGGCAAACATCCCCTTCAGCGGGTATTCCCCGCGTTCCAGCGCCGACAGATACCGCAGAGCGCGCCCCATATAGTTTTCGACCGTATGGCCGGGGATCGTTTCAAAGCGAATGTTCGGCACGGCACCCTCTGTGATCGTGCTCGCCCGTTCAAGGAGCGCATCGATCACCGCCACCGTTTTGATCGTTTCGGTATCCTCTTTTAACCGAAATCGCGCCAGTCGGCAGATTGCATCCCGATACCGATCGATAAAAGCCATGGCCATCCCTCCCGTTCAAGATACCGCTAGGATAGCAGAGCAAAGCGTCGGCTGTCAAGTGCCATGCGAGAAAAAAGGCAAAACGTACACCGACCCGATCATTTCGTCCACACCGATTGGCAGATCCCGCCGGATCAGTTTCGATACCAAAATACGAACCGGTCGGAGTTATGGTCGCCGATCTTTTTGGCGGGGACACCGGCTGTCCCGGTCATTTCAGTTCCACGATGGTCACGCCGTTCTCGCCCTCGCCGTAAGTGCCCAAGCGGAAGCTTTTGACCTGCTTGTGTCCCTTCAGATGCTTTTGCACGGCGGCGCGCAGCACGCCCGTGCCCTTGCCGTGGATGATCGCCACGCGCTCCATCCCGCACATCACGGCGTTGTCCAAAAAGCGGTCGATCTCCGGCATCGCCTCGTCCGCCGCCATGCCGCGCAGATCAAGATCCGTCGCTGCGGAACGCTCCATGCGCCCGGTCAGGCTGCCGCCGGGCACGCTGTCCCCGCGCACGGTCGGCATGGAGCGGCCCTTTTTCTCGGCCCGGCGCGACTCGTACAGCCGCAGATCGCCGACCTTTACCCGCGTGCGCAGCGCGCCCGCCTGCACCTCGACATTGCCGTTGCGGTCGGGCGCTTTGATCACGGTGGCCTGCAGCCCCATACCGGTCAACAGCACGTGGTCGCCGACGGCCAGCGGGCGCGTCGGCACGGTGCCGACGTCCTCGTGCTCCACCACGGGGTCGACCGCGTCGTCCATCCGCCGCAGGCGGGAGCGCAGTTCCGACCGCACCTTCTGCGTTTTTTGCGAAAAATCGGCGGCATCCTTCTCCCGGCGCAGCTGCTCCAGCTCGTCCATCAGCTTCTGTGCTTCCTGCCGCGCGCGCTCCACGATCTGGCGCGCCTGCTGTTGGGCGGCCTCCAACTCGCGCCTGCGGCGCTCGTCGATGTCCCGCAGCCTTTCTTCGGCGGCCTTGGCGGCGCGCACGGCATCCGTCCGCGCCTGCTCGGCGGCGGAGAGCTGCTCCTCCAGCGCCTGACGGCGCTCGTCCAGCCCGCTGACCACGTCCTCCAGCCGCCGGTCGTCCTTGTTCACCAGTGCGCGGGCGCGCTCGACCAGCGCGTCGTCCATCCCCAGCCGCTGCGTGATCGCAAAAGCGTTCGAACGCCCCGGCACGCCGATCAGCAGCCGGTAGGTCGGGCGCAGGGACGCGACATCGAACTCGCAGCTGGCGTTCTCGACGCCCGGCGTGTGGATGGCATAGGCCTTCAGCTCCGCATAGTGCGTCGTCGCCGCCACGCGCGCACCCATGTCGTGCAGCCGCTCCAAGATCGCGATGGCCAGCGCCGCGCCCTCCACGGGATCCGTGCCGGAGCCCAGCTCGTCGATCAGCACAAGGCTGTGCTCGTCCGCCTCACCTAAAATGCGGATCACGTTCGTCATATGCGCCGAGAAGGTAGACAGCGACTGCTCGATCGACTGCTCGTCCCCGATGTCCACCAAAACGTGCGAGAACAGCGCGATCTGGCTGCCGTCACTGACCGGCGGCAGCAGGCCGCACATCGTCATCAGCGTCAGCAGGCCGATCGTTTTCAGCGTGACGGTCTTGCCGCCGGTGTTCGGCCCCGTGATCACCAGCAGCGGATAGTCGCCGCCGAGCGATACGTCGATCGGCACGATCTTTTTTGGGTCGATCAGCGGATGCCGCGCCCGGCGCAGCACCGTGTGCCCGTCGGTGGTCAGGCGGGGCTTCATGCCCTGCTGCTTGTAGGCCAGCCGTCCCTTGGCAAAGATCAACGCCAGCTGCACCGCCACGTCATAGTCGGCGATGATCGACGATGCGAAGCCGCCCACCTCGACGGACAACTCCAGCAAGATCCGCTCGATCTCCGCCGTTTCCTGCGCGCGCAGCACGCGCAGCTCGTTGTTCGCCTCCACCACGCCCATCGGCTCGACGAACACCGTCGCGCCGGAGGCCGAGGTGTCGTGCACCAAGCCCGGCACCTCGCCGCGGTGATCGGCGCGCACCGGCACGACGAACCGCCCGTCGCGAATCGTCACGATCGGCTCCTGCAGTGCCTTTTGATAGGTCGTCGAGCGGATCATGCGGTCCAGCTGTTCGCGCACACGGGCGCTCGCCGCACGCATACGGCGGCGGATGTCGGCAAGCGCGGGCGAGGCGTTGTCCGCCACCTCCTCGTCGTTGACCACGACGGCGCCGATCCGCTCCTCCAGATGACGGTTGCCCGTCAGGACGGAGAACAGGTCGTCTAGGCAGGTGGAAACGCCCTCGCAGTGGTTCCTCCACTCGCGCAGGGCGCGGATGCTGCGTAGCGTTTCCGCGATGCGCAGCAACTCACCAAGCGACAGCGCCGCGCCCGCCTCGGCGCGACGCAGCGGGTTTTTCACATCGGTCAGATACCCGAAGGACGGCGTGCCGAAGCCCGCCATCAGGCGGCAGGCATCGTCCGTTTCGTCGATCAGGCGCTGCACCAAGGCCGGCTCGGTCTGCGGACGCAGGGCGCGCGCCAAGCGCGCCGCATCGTCGCACGCCGCCTCTCCGGCCAGCATATCCAAGATCTTATCCAGTTCCAGTGCGGTATAGTCACGTTCCATCGGTCATCCTCCCCGCACGGCATCAGCCGTGCGGCATCAGGTCAGTTCCGTTCGCAATGTGCGGTACATCTCCAGCGTCGCATAGCGCCGCTGCCCCTGTACCAGCAAAAACCGCTGCGTCACGCGCGCCAGCTCCGCCGTGTCCTCCGGCGGCAGCGAAAAGGCGAAACAACGGGCAAAATCGCCGTACAGGATGTGCCGCAGCGCGGTCAGCACCCCCGGCGTCAGCGGCATGGCATCCGGCGGCGCCGGATGATCCGGGCAGCAGAGCGTCCCGCCGGACGGCGAAAAGACGAACGCCGCGCCGTCCGTGCGCCCGCATTCGGTGCAGCCGGTCAGATCGGGCATATAGCCCTCCAAGCACATCAGCCGCCCTTCCACGATCGCTTTGATCAGCAGCGGGTCGCGCTCCCCCTGCGCCAGATAATGCAGCGCATTGAGGAACAGGCGCAGATGCTCCTCGGCCGGGGCCTCGACCGGCGTCAGGTGCAGCGCCAATTCGCAAAAATACTGGGCAAGGGTCATCCGCTCCAGATCCTGCCGCAGCGGGAAGAACAGCTCCTGCGGCTGTGCATCCTCGATGATGTACTTGTCCCGTCCGGGCACAAGGCTCAGCCGGGAATAGCAAAGCTGCTGCGTCGCCGCGCAGGAGCGGCTTTTGACGCTGCGTGCGCCGCGCGCGGCAGCGCGGATCAGCCCCCGGTCACGCGTAAGGATCGCCACGAAGCGGTCGTTCTCCGCGATCGTCGCGTGCTCCCGCACGATCAGTCCGTCGGTCATCACGTGGCATTTCGGTGCCTGTGCCAACCGCATCCGCCTCCCTTCGCTCCGGATAGCCCTTGTACTGCAGATAATCCGCCACCCGTCCGGTGGCGGAGAACCGATGCCACAAAAGATCCCGTTCCCGCCCGGTCATCCGCATCGCCCCCTTAAGGCTAGCATATCCGCGGCGGCGGCGCGTCAGCGCCCCAATTGTTGGACGGGGAGATCTGGCAAGATCAGTCCAGCCGATACCCCAGCGAGGCAAGAAAGCCCTGCCGGTCGCGCCAATCCTCTTTGACCTTCACCCAGCATTTCAGATCGACCTTCACGCCGAACAGCTCCTCCAGCTCCACGCGGGCCAATGTGGCGATCTGCTTGAGCATCGCGCCCTGCTTGCCGATGATCATGCCCTTGTGGTTCTCGCGGTCGCAATAGATGATCGCCTCGATGTCCAAGATCGGCCCGCGGTCGGTCTGCCGCTCGGCCAAGCGCTCGATCCCCACGGCGATGCCGTGCGGGATCTCCTGCCGCAGCAGCAGCAGCATTTTTTCGCGGATGATCTCCGCCGCCACGGTCTGCTCGGTCTGGTCGCTCGCCGCGTCATCCGGGAAGAAGTGCGGGCTTTCCACCGCAAAGCCGGAAAGCACGTCCCACAGCTCGTCCAGCCCGTCGCCGGTATGCGCCGATACCGGCACGATCGCCGAAAACGCGGCCTGCGTGCGCCAATGGTCGATCACGCCCAGCAGCGCGCTCTTGTCGTCCAGCGTATCGATCTTGTTGATCACCAGCACCGTCGGCAGCTTCTGCCGCTCCAGCTGATCGATCAGTTCTTTTTCTTCCGGGCGCGTCGCCGTGCGCGGCTCGACCACCAAGATACCGACGTCCACGCCGGACACCGCCTCGCCGATGGAGCGCACCATAAAATCGCCCAGCCGCGTGCGCGGCTTGTGGTTGCCCGGCGTGTCCAAAAACACCAGCTGCGTGCGCCCGCGCGTCGCCACGCCCATGATGCGGGTGCGCGTCGTCTGCGGCTTGTCGGATACGATCGCCACCTTGCGTCCGACGATGGCGTTGAGCAGCGAGGATTTGCCCACGTTCGGCCGGCCGACCAGAGCGGCGAAGGCGGAAAGCGAGGCTTGCTCCCGCCCGGCGGGAGCGACAGTGTTCTC
>JAJXDX010000364.1 GCA_021640185.1 Oscillospiraceae bacterium
GCTTCGATATGCGTCAGCGACGGATGCGCGTCGGGATCCGGCGCGCCATAGGCCTGCCCGCAGGAGGCGCACGTCGCTTTTTCGGTGCAGCTGGGTCTGCCGCCGCCGCACGCCGCCGTTTCGGCGGCGGTGCAGCCGTCCGTGCGGCAGTGCCGGGTGTGCTTGCCGTCGCCGTCGGGCTGCCAGCCGCCAAAGTCGTGCGCCGTTTTGCCCTCGGTCAGCACGCGGCCGCATGCACAGATCACCGGGGTGGTGCAATCGCCGTCGTCGGTGCCGGTGTGGGGCTGCTTTTGGTCAGCCGCGGTGCAGCCGCCATTTTGGCAAACGTGCCAGTGGCCGTCCGCGTCCTTGTGCCAGCTGCCGGAGAAGTCGTGTGCTTTGGCGGCGGTGATCACATGGCCGCATGCACAGATCACCGGGGTGGTGCAGTCGCCGTCATCGGTGCCGGTGTGGGGCTGCTTTTGGTCGGCGGCGGTGCAGCCGTCGTTTTGGCAGACGTGCCAGTGGCCGTCCGCGTCCTCGTGCCAGCTGCCCGAGAAGTCGTGTGCTTTGGCGGCGATCACGACCGTGTCGGCGTGATAGCGGCAGAACACGGGCGTGGTGCAATCGCCGTCGTCATCGGCGGGGGTGTGGCCGCTGTTGACCGTGACGGTCACACGCGTGATGTTGCCTGCCCTGTCGGTGGCCGTGACCGTCTGCGGGCCTTCGGCCGGGGAGAGGAGATAGCGCCCCTCGGCATCGGGCAAAAGCGTCGTGTCGCCGACCGTTACGGCGGACAGCGCCGCGTCGCTGACGGTGAAGGGCTGTGCCGCGCAGTAGACCGCGCCATCCGTCAGCCCGGTGATGACGGGCGCGGTCGCGTCAAAGACCAGCCCGTCGGAGGACAGGTAACAGAACAGATCGGCACTGTCGGTCAGCTTGGCATAAACGATCACCCGGCGCTCCGGCGAGAGGCTGATCGCGCCGGTGTAGGGCAGGAAGGTCATCTGCGCCAGTTCGTCCTCGGTCAGCGGCGTGTAAGAAAGCAGGTAGGCGATCTGTACCGGATCGCCGCTGTTATCCTTGGCCGTGATCGTGACCTGCTGCGTATCGCCGAAGAACAGGCCGAAGGTGATCTGATGGAGGAATTTGCGCCATGCGTTTTCGCCGATCCGGATCTCGCCGGTCGGGCGCTCGCTATCCTGCCACTGCGCCGTGAGGGTAATGCTCGATACCGTGTCGTTTTCGGCCAGATCGGCATAGGTCGTGCTTTGGCCGACGGCCGCGTCGCCGCAGCGCCAGCCGACGAACGTCCAGCCGTCCTTCGTCGGAGCGGGGACAGCGTCGATCACCTTGTCCGTCCACAGCAGATCCGTCCGGTCGGCGACTGCCGAGCCGCCGTCCGTGTCGAATTTGACGGTGTAGCGCTTGGCCGTCCAAACGGGATAAAGCGCGATCGGTGCGTCCGTGTCATAGATGCTGTCGAGCGCATAGGCCGGCTCTCCGCCGTCGACCATCGCCCAGCCGGTCTGCGTGCAGCCTTCGCGGGTGAAGGCTGCGCCGCGCAGGACGAGCGGCTTGCCGATCTCTTTTTGGACGATGATCGGGTCGCCGTTGCCGGCCGCGCCCGGCCGATAGGTGACCGCGTAGGTGATGACGGCCAGCTCCAGCTTGTTTTCCGCATGATAGCGGGGATAACACCGTGCCTCGTCGGCCGAGAAGAAGCCGGAGCAGTCGGCCGCATAAGCGGCGCTGAACGCGACCGGGGCATCCACGGTCGGAGCGACCGCGGTGGTGATGCCGATCTGCGCGCCGTCCGTCATCGCTCCGGCGATGGACAGCGTTTTGCCGGAGGGGAGATAGACGTTGTTCGCGCGGCCGGCGGCGGTGTTATTTTTGACGACCGGGGCGCCGCTGACGTTCAGCTTGCCGGAATTGCTGCCGTTGATATAGATCCCGCCGCCGGTTTTGGCGGTGTTGTTTTCGATCCGGCCGCCGGAGAGGTCGCAGACCGAGCCGGTGCGGTAGATATACACGCCGCCGCCGCAGCCGGTGGCGGTGTTGCCGGAGATCACGCCGCCGGTCATCTGCAGCACCGACGGTTCGCGGTTGAGATAGACCGCGCCGCCGTCGACGGAGGAATTGCCGGTGATGCTGCCGCCGGACAGCACAAAGG
>JAJXDX010000365.1 GCA_021640185.1 Oscillospiraceae bacterium
GATATACACACTTTCCTATACAATAAAATTATTTCTTATCGATGCAGGATTTATAACGTTTGTTGCCGGCTTTATCATTGTCTGGCTAAAGCTAATGTGATGGTAATGATAGGGAGATCGTCCTTGCCCAACAGGCTGCGCCGGAATGTTCAATTGCGTTTCTTTGCCTTTCCGTACTCCTCCACCCGCTGTTTCATCACCCACCAGTCCTGCGTTCCTTTTTCTCAAACAGGCTGGGGAAGGCCTCTTCAAGTGCCGGAAACCGGCGTGGGTCTGCGCGGCCTGCTCTGCCGGAAGGATCCCGGACCGGCCGCCGATCGGCGGCGCGTGAACATCGGCATTTTGCCTATTGCAAAATCTCCGCCGCTGCGGTACAATGATAAGGTAAGCCCACGCGGTACAGCGCGGGAAAAAAGGAGTGCATAAAAATGGCTATGGAAGTATTGGTCGAAACGTCTGCCCGTCACGTCCACGTGACGCAGGAAGTGCTGGAAACGCTGTTCGGCGCGGGCTACGCGCTGACGAAGAAGAAGGATCTGTCCCAGCCCGGACAGTTCGCCTCTAATGAGCGTGTCGATGTCGTCGGCCCCAAAAAGACGATCACCGGCGTGTCCATCTTGGGACCGGTGCGTCCGGAAACGCAGGTCGAGCTGTCGCTGACCGATGCGCGCAGCATCGGCGTCGCCGCGCCGGTGCGCGAGTCCGGCGACATCGCGGGCAGCGGCGCGTGCAAGCTGGTCGGCCCGTGCGGCGAGGTCGAGATCGCCGAGGGCGTGATCGCTGCCAAGCGCCACATCCACATGACCACGGCGGACGCCGCCGCGATGGGTCTTGCCGATAAGCAGATCGTGTCGGTCAAGGTGCCGTCCGGCAACGGCCGTGCGCTGGTGTTCGGCGATGTGGTGGTGCGCGTCAGCGATAAGTACGCCCTCGCCATGCACATCGACACGGACGAGTCCAATGCCGCGGGCGTCGCGCCCGGCACGATGGGCGAGATCCTGAAATAAGCAAAAAACGAACCGTCCCGCCCGCCCCCGGCCGCAAGACCGGGAGCGGGCGGCTCTCTGTCGGAGGGGATAAGGATGCCGGATAAGACCGCCCCTGCGCCGCAGCCGCAGGAAACGCTCTCGCTCGCCGTCGTGGCGCACATCCGCACGGCGTTCTCCACCAAATTCGGCGTGCCGCGCCAAAGCGGTCTGGTGCCGGAAACCCGGGCCAAGATCGTGTTCACGCCGCCCTACCGCGTGCCGGAGGCCGTGCGCGGACTGGAAGGGTTTTCGCACCTGT
Organism: Oscillospiraceae bacterium; assembly: GCA_021640185.1. GTDB lineage: Bacteria > Bacillota > Clostridia > Oscillospirales > Acutalibacteraceae > UBA5905. Next base: position 1,288 of record JAJXDX010000365.1, read on the forward strand.
GGCTGATCTGGCACTTTTCCGCCGTGCGGCGGCAGCCGGGCGAATGGTCGCCCACCGTGCGCCCGCCGCGCCTTGGCGGCAATACGCGGGTCGGCGTGTTCGCCACCCGCTCGCCCTATCGGCCGGATCCGATCGGCCTGTCGTCCGTCCGCCTGCTGGACGTGGATCCGCATACGCCGGACGGCCCGGTGCTCACCGTCGCGGGCGCGGATCTGATGGACGGCACGCCGATCTTGGACATCAAGCCGTACCTGCCGTATACCGACAGCCACCCGGACGCGACGGGCGGCTTTGCGGACGGCGCGTCCCCCCGCACGGTCACGGTCGATTGCCCGCCCGCGCTGCTTTTGGCGCTGCCCGCGCAAACGCAGGCGGAACTGCTCGCCGTCCTGCGGCACGATCCGCGCCCGGCCTATCAGCACGATCCCGGCCGCGTCTACGGCATGATCTTCGCCGGGCACGAGGTGCGCTTTTCCGTCGATGGCGACCGGCTGACCGTCCTTTCGGTCGACTGAACCGCTGCGGTCACAAAAAGTTTACGATCGGGCACGTCTTTTATTCATGATCGTCGGCTATACTGGGTAATGAAAAAGGCGAGAGAAAGGAGGGCGAACGGGATGCTTTGGCGGCTGCGCGAGAGGATCCGGCATTTCATGGCCGGACGGTACGGCGGCGATGCGCTCGGGCGTTTTTTGCTCTGGAGCTATCTGCTCGTCTGCCTCATCCGCCTGCCGATCCGCCAGCCGATCGTGTCGCTCGTGCTGTACGTGCTGTCGCTGCTGCTGCTGTTGTTCGTGTTCGCCCGCGCGCTGTCGCGCGACATCCCGCGCCGCCGGCGCGAGAACGAGCAGTATCTGCG
>JAJXDX010000366.1 GCA_021640185.1 Oscillospiraceae bacterium
CCCATCAGGCGGGCGGCAAGGAAATGCCCGAACTCGTGGATCGTCACGAGCAGGCTAAGCAGCAGCAAAGCGCCAAGGATCTTCAAGATCAAAAGAACGACAGTGATAAGTCAGCCCTCCATTTCGGTGATCAGCGGCACAGCCGCGCGCACGCTTCTTCGGTCAGGCGGCGCACCTCTTCGTCCGTCGCCAGCACGTCCTGCACCGTTTCCGGCACGGGCAGCGGGAGACCCAGCGCCTGCCCGGCCAGCGGCACGATATCGGCAAAGCCGATCTCCTCGCGCAAAAACGCGCCCACCGCCACCTCATTAGCGGCATTGAGCGCCGCCGGATATGCGCCGCCCTGCGTCAATGCGCGTCTGGCCAACCCCATGGCGGGGAACACCTCGTCGTCCGGGGCAAAAAACGTCAGCCGCCCCCAATCCTCCAGCCGCAGCCGGTCAACGGGCGAGGGCAGCCGCGCGGGATAGGTCAGCGCGTACTGGATCGGCACGCGCATATCCGGCACGCCCAGCTGGGCGACCACGGCGCGGTCGTCGAACTCGACGAGCGAGTGTACGATGCTCTCGCGGTGGACGAGGATGTCGATCCGCTCCGGCGGCACGTCGAACAGCCACCGCGCCTCGATCAGCTCCAGCCCCTTGTTCATCATCGTGGCGGAATCGATCGTGATCTTCTGTCCCATCTGCCAGTTCGGGTGGTGCAGCGCATCCGCCTTGGTCACGGCGCGCAGCTCGTCTTTGCTGCGCCCGAAGAACGGGCCGCCGGACGCCGTCAGGATCAGCCGCGCCACGCCGCGCGCCGTCGGCGGCGCGTCCTGCGGCTGCCCCAGCAGATGTCCCAGCAGTTCTGCCGGCATGGACTGGAAGATCGCGCTGTGCTCGCTGTCTACCGGCAGCAGGCGCACCCGCTGCCGCCGCACCGCGTCCATGACGAACGCGCCGCCCGCGACCAGCGTTTCCTTGTTCGCCAGGGCGACGTCGTGCCCCGCAGCGATCGCCGCCATGGTCGGGCGCAGCCCGACCATGCCCACGACGGCATTGAGCACCGTGTCCGCGCCGTCCAGCGCGGCCAATGCACACAGCCCATCCATCCCGGCAAGCACCGTCACCGGCAGGTCGGCCACCCGCACGCGCAGGTCGGCCGCCGCCCGCTCGTCGAACATGGCGGCATACGCCGGCCTAAACCGGCGGATCTGCTCCTCCATCGCCGCAGTCTGCCGGTTCGCGGACAGGGCAAGGATGCGGTATCCCGCCTGCTGCGCCACGTCCAGCGCCTGCGTCCCGATCGACCCGGTCGACCCTAGGATCACCAAATTTTTCATCCGGGGCATGGCTCCTCCTTTACCGCTCAGGCAGCGATCTGCCCGAACGCGAACAGCAAAAACAGCAGCAGATGCAGCACCGGCGCGATCGCGATCACACTGTCGAACCGATCCATCACGCCGCCGTGGCCGGGCATGATATGCCCGTAGTCCTTGATCCCGCTCTGCCGTTTGATGACCGAGGCGAACAGATCCCCACACACCGAGAACGGCGCCAGCACGAAGGCGAGCACCGCCAGCGGCAGATAATGGCCGCTCTGCCCCGTGATCAGATGATACAGCCAGCCGGTCAGCACGGCCGAGCCGACCGCGACCGCCCAGCCGCCGAAGAAGCCTTCCCAGCTCTTTTTGGGGCTGATGACCGGCGTCATCTTATGCCGGCCCAAAAACGTGCCGACGAAATACGCGCCCGTATCGCTCATCCACGGGATGATCAGCGCGATCAGCACATACAGCATCCCGTGCTGCGGCAGCTCCCGCAGCGCCGCCAGCGCGCCGAAGCCCGCGGCGGCATACGCCGTGACGAACGCCGCATACCCCACCGCCGATACCTCGGTGTCGGCGTGGCGGCGCAGCGCGACCAGCAGCAAAAGGATCCCGAACAGCACGATCAGCACGACGAACGCCAGCATCAGCAGCACGAACAGCGTAAAAAGTTCGCTGTAGCCGTCCGGCTTTCTTTCCTCACCGCCGAACAAGATCACCTTCGCTGCCCGCTCCCAAAAATAGCAAAGCAGCACCCACAGCGCAGCAAAGGCCATGCAGCCGCCGGTCAGCGCACGGCAGCCGATCCGCCCGGTGGCGTGCAGCAGCTCCCACAC
>JAJXDX010000367.1 GCA_021640185.1 Oscillospiraceae bacterium
CAAGCCGAAAAGGACGAAAAGCGCCGGAAAGACACGCCGACAGGCGGTCGTGCCCCTGTCTATCGACGGTATCATAGCACGATCCGGCAGGATCGTCCATCATTTTGACAAAATGATCCATGGACGCCCGGCATGACGTATGCTATCATCCAAAAAAAGCCCGCATCGGGCCAAAGGAGGACATGAGATGAGCGATACCCACGCGGTCCGCGGCGCAGCGCGGCTGTGCGCGGTCGACGCGCTGCCCTTCATCGACGGCGGCGCATCGGTCGGGTACGAGGGCAGCATCAGCAAAACCGGCGACAACGCCGACTGGGACTGGGGGATGTATCAAGACGAGCGGGGCGAATGGGTGCTGGCAGAGCTGGACGGGCCGGGCTGCCTGTTCAATTTCACCCAGCACCGCTACCCCACCAGCGAGGTGCCGGTGTTCCGCTTTTATTTCGACGGCGAGGACGAGCCGCGGTTCGCCCTCACCCCGGCCGAATTCGGCAAAAAGCCGCCCTTCCTCTCGCCGCTCGCCGACATTTTCGTCGGCCCGGAGGCCGGCGGCGCAGGCCCGATCTGGGTGGTGCGCAGCTTCGTGCCCATGCCGTTCGTCAAACACGTCAAGGTGACCTCCAGCATCCGTCTGGAGGGCAACAGCAAGGCGCTGGGCCAAGGCGGCTGGGGGCATGTGACCTATCAGCTTTATGACACGGCGGACGGCATCGGCACGTTCGATCCCGCAGCGGACATCTCCGCCGCGGCCGCAGCCGTGGCCGCCATGACGGACACGCCGCCCGCAGATCCGGCGGCGCTCACGCCCCTGACGCTGCCGCCCGGCGGCAGCGCCGTCGTCTGGCAGCACGACGGCGCGGACACGGTCGGTGCGCTCTCGCTTTTGCTCGAGACGTTCTCGCCGCAGATGCTTTCCGGGCTCTGGCTGCGCCTGACCTTCGACGATGCGGACGCGCCGCAGGTCGAGGCACCGATCGGCACGTTCTTCGGGTGCGAATACGGCCGCTCGCCCGCCGTGCTGCGCACGGCGCTGCTGACGGCGGACATCCCCGCCGCCGGCGGGACGGCGCGCTTTGCCCACCGGTTCCCGATGCCGTTTTTCCGCTGCGCCCGGCTGGAGGTGTGCAACCGTCTGGACGTCCCGGTGCGGGCGGCGGCGGACGTGACGCTCACCGGGCGGGTCTATCCGCAAAAAGGCACGGGCTATTTCCGCTCGTCGCCCTATTATCCGCCCACGCCGAACACGCCGGGCAAGAACTCCGTGATCGCCGACGTCACCGGACACGGCCACATGGTGTACGGTGTGCTGACCGGCACGGATATCCGGTGTGCCGGGTGCGAGGGCGACGTGCGCGTGTTCATCGACGGCATGGCCTCCCCCATCGTCGAGAGCGACGGCAGCGAAAGCTGGGCCAGCTACGGCTGGGGCTTCGTCTGCCCGCCGCAGAGCAACCCGTTCTCCGCCTACAACGGCGCCTTCGGACGGGACAGCGACTGGTCGGAGCTGCGCCTGACCTACACCGACAGCTATCCCTTCCGCGCCCGCCTGCGCTTCGAGCTGGAGCACGGCTGCCAAAACGACGGCGGCGGGCTGCACAGCGGGCAGGTCTTTTATTACGGCGCGCCGCAGCCCGACATCCGCCCCGTGGCGGAGCTGACGCCCGGCTGCCCGCAATGGCAGGCCGCGGGCGAGCCCTTCCCGGTGCACGACCGGTTCGAAAACGGCATCCACGAGCATTGGCAGGACTTCACCTGCCTGCGCGGGGCGGAGGAAAGCACGCTGACGGTCCCGCTCCCGGCAAACAACGCCGGGCTGCTGCTGCACCGCGTCAGCCTGCAGGACCGCTCCCCCGCCCGCGCCGCCGTGTTCGTCGACGGCCGGCGCGTGACGGAGCGCGACTGGCTGTTTGCCGACGGCAACACGGTCTTCCGGCTGCTGGAGGACGCGTTCTTCATCCCGGCGCATTACACTGCCGGAAAAACGGCCGTGACCGTCAAGATCTGCCCGGCGGACGATAACTGGTCGGCGTGCCGCTACCGCGCCTTCGCCAAGCTGCCGGAATGACCGGATAAACCATAAAAAGCGTGCCGCACCGGATCAGATCCGGTGCGTCACGCTTTTATTCCGGCTGCCAAAAGA
>JAJXDX010000368.1 GCA_021640185.1 Oscillospiraceae bacterium
CAGGAGATGCCCGCGACCGGTGCCTTGATCGGCACGCCCGCCGCCATCAGCGCCAGCGTGGAGCCGCAGATGGACGCCTGCGACGTCGAGCCGTTGGAGGACAGCACCTCGCTGACCAGACGCATGGTGTACGGGAACTCCTCCGCCGAGGGGATGACCGGCAGCAGGGCGCGCTCGGCCAGCGCGCCGTGGCCGATCTCGCGGCGGCCGGGCCCGCGCGAAGGCTTCGTCTCGCCCACGGAGTAGGACGGGAAGTTGTAGTGGTGGATATAGCGCTTCTCGGTCTGGTCATCCAGACCGTCGAGCGGCTGCGCGTCCTTGCCGCTGCCCAGCGTCACCGTGGTCAGCACCTGCGTCTGGCCGCGGGTGAACATCCCGCTGCCGTGGGCGCGGGGCAGGAGGTCGACCTGCGCATCCAGCGGGCGCATATCGTTGATGCCGCGGCCGTCGACGCGCTTGCCGTCGTCGAGCAGCCAACGCCGCACGACGAACTTCTGCAGCTTGTACAGGCACTCGTCGATCTTCTCGGCCTGATCGGCATATTCCTCGTCAAAGCGGGCGTGCACCTGCTCGTACACCGGCTTGAGCCGCTCGTCGCGCACGCGCTTGTCGTCGGTATCGAGCGCCGCGCGCACCATGTCGATCGCGAACCCCTTGATCGCCTCGAACATCGCGGGATCCGGATCGTTCGACACGAAGGCGAACTTCGGCTTGCCGATCTCGCGCACGATGGAGTTGATGAACTCCACGATCTGCTGGTTGGCCTGATGGCCGGTCATGATCGCCTCGAACATCGTGTCGTTGTCGATCTCGTTGGCGCCGGCCTCGATCATCGCGACGAGGTCGGCGGTGGACGCGACCGTCACGTGCATCTCGGAGCGCTTCTCCTGCTCGGCCGTGGGGTTGATAACGAACTGGCCGTCCACCATGCCCACCACGACGCCGGAGATCGGGCCGTCCCACGGGATGTCGGAGATCGCGATCGCGATCGACGCACCGATCATGGCCGTCGTTTCCGGCTGGCAGTCGGGGTCGACGCTCATCACCGTGCACACCACGGTCACGTCGTTGCGCATATCCTTCGGGAACAGCGGACGGATCGGGCGGTCGATGACGCGGGAGGTCAGGATCGCCTTTTCGCTCGGGCGGCTCTCGCGCCGCTGGAACGAGCCGGGGATCTTACCCACGGAATACATCTTTTCTTCATAGTCGACGCTCAGCGGGAAGAAATCCACGCCGTCGCGCGGCTTAGCCGACGCGGTGACGGTGCAGAGGATCGCCGTTTCGCCGTAGCGGACAAGGCAGGAGCCGTTGGCCAGCTGCGCCATTTTGCCGGTCTCGACGATGAGCGGGCGGCCGGCCAGCTCGGTCCGGAAAGTGCGGAAGTTTTCAAACATACGTAAAGCCTCCAATTCGAATGTTGATCTATCTCCTGCGCCGCCCTCGGTTTTTAGCAATGAAACCAACGCCGCGCCGCATGGCGGCGCTCGTTTTACTGCTAAAATGTCCGACGGCAGCGCTTACGGACGGGGGATGCCGGGGCTGCATCTTGGCGGAACGAGGCAGGAGGGGGCATTCGCCCCCGCCTGCCTCTTGGCGCACATTATTTACGCAGACCCAGTTTCTCGATGAGCGCACGATACCGGACGATATCTTTGTTCATCAGATAGTTCTGCAGGTTGCGGCGGCGGCCGACCATCTTGAGCATACCGCGGCGGCTGTGGTGATCCTTGGGATGAGCCTTCAGGTGCTCGTTCAGGTCGTTGATGCGCTTGGTCAGAACGGCGATCTGGACCTCGGGGGATCCGGTGTCGCCCTCGTGCGTCGCATACTCCTGCATAATGGCGTTCTTTTCCTCGGGAAGCATCATGATACATACACCTCTTTCAAATATTACCGCATGACCCAGTGCCGGGAACGGGTGTTTCCCCTGCGGGGCGTGCTCCGCGGTCCGGGTGACCGGCGCGCCGTGCGGTCTGCCGCACAAGCGAATTTAACTATACCACATCCGGCGCGATCCGTCAAGTGCTTTTTCGCATATCTGCCCGTGGCCGTGCAAAAACAAAGCTGCCGCGAGCACCGCGGCAGCTTTATCCTCTTACTTTTCCCGTCAGCCGATGACGTAGATGTTCATGTC
>JAJXDX010000369.1 GCA_021640185.1 Oscillospiraceae bacterium
CGCATCAGCCACGCACGCGTTCCATGCCCGCACGCGCGGCACGGCCGCCGCAACGGCGGCAGCGCACGCCGCAGCAGCAACGGCTGCGCCTACCCACCGCCCGACGTGCCGCTTTTTTGGCACCCGTTCGGCCGCCGGTGTCCTCTCGTTCGTCCGCTCCGGCCTGTCCGGCTCGTCCGGCTCATCCGGCACGGCCGCAGCTATCGGTTCGTCCGCCGCGGCCGCTCTCGCGCGCTCTGCGGCCCTCTGCGCGCGCCGCAAAGCGCGCTGCGCCTCCTCCTCGTCCGCGTTAGCGCATTCCTGCGCCGAGGCGCGGCCGAACAAGAGCTTCGTCTTTTCCGGCGGATACGGCGCGTCGGCTGCGGTGTAGTCGCCCACCGCCGCGACCCGTCCCGTGCGCGGCGCGTTGTCGCGCCCGTAGGGCGCGCGCACCCGGTCGCCCGGCTGCAGCGTGCGGTCCTCCGTGCGGTAGGAAAGTGCCGTCCCGCTGCCGGAAAAGCGAACAAGGCAATAGTGATAGATCTCCTGCGTCCCGTTCTCCATTACCGGCGCGCCGTGCGGCACATAGCTGTCCGCGGGCAGATCCTGCCCGTCGGCCTTTTCGGGAACGCTCAGCGGCGGTGCCCCGGCGGGCGGCGCGAAGCGCGCATCGCCCGCCGAAAAACCGCCATAGGGATCGGTCATCGTCATCGCTCACCCTTCAGTGCTTTCCGGCCGGCCTGCGCCCTCCGGCGCGGGCCAGCAGAGCGATCGCCGCGATCAGCAGCGCCACGGCGCCGATCACGGCGGCCGCCAGCAGCAGCGCCGTGCGGTGCCCCTCCACGAAGGCCGCAAAGCCGCCGGCTGGCTGCGTCGGCTCGGTCGGGTCGCTCATGTCCGGCGCGGCCGGCAGCACGATCTCGCGATAGCGCTGGAGCGACCCGTCCGCCGCGTCATACGCATACAGGCCGGTCTTTCCGTTCGGCGCGGTGACATACAGCAGATATACGTCGGCAAGTGCCGTGTCCTCGTACATCCACGCATCATATTCGGCCTCGCCGATGCGGCACTTGCCCGCCACCGTCCCGGCGGGCGCGTCCAGCCCCGCCGGCATCGGCAGCACGGCATACAGCCCGCCGGGTACCGTCACCGGGCAAAACGGCGTAAAATCGCCGGAGGTGGCCTCGAACAGATAAAACGCGCCCGTGGGCTTGCCGTTCTCGCCCGGCGCGGCGGGGTCGAGCAGCCACAGCAGCGTCAGCCCGCTCTGCGCCCCCTTGGCGGCGGGGACGGTCACGCGGTTGATCACCACGCTGCTCCATTCATACCCGTCGGGCAATTCCGTGTCCGGCTGCGTGTCCGCCACCGTCAGCAGCCGCCCGTCGATGGATACCTCCAGCGCGTCGTCCGGCACGGCGGGCAGGGTGGTCTGCGTGCTGCCGGAGGCGGCCGTCTGTCCCGCCTCGCGCGTGATCGTCACGGTGTATTTTTTCGTCGCGCCGCTCGGCGCGGTCACGGTGATCACCCGCGTGTTCTTGCCCACGGTCAGCGCGTTCTTGCCGGAGATGCTCACCTTCGCCCCGGTCTGCGCGGCGGTCGCGCTCAGCGTCAGCGAGGTCGTGGTGTACGGCACGGTGACCGTGTAGCTCGTCGTGTTGGCGGAAAACCGCGGCGTCAGCGTCCCGGACGAAGGCTTGAGCGCCGACAGATCCGCATTGGCCGACAGCGTGGGGTCAGTGGCCGAAACGGCTGCCGTCCCGCTCGGCGTGCCCAGCGTGTTTTCGTCAAAGTCGGTGAACGTGCCGGTCCCGACGGCAAAGTTGCCCGCCCCCGCCTTGATCGCGGTGAACGTGGCCGTCAGCGTAACGGTCGAGGGTGCCTGCGTGCTGCGCGCATACCACGAAAATCGCACGATCCCCGCGCCGCCGTTGGCACTGCCGCCGTCCGCCTCGGCTTTGTCGAACCGGAACGCCTCGGCGTTGTAGCTCAACTGGGCGTCGATCGCGCCAAGGCCCTTGTCCTTACCGGAAAATTTCAGCGTGACCGTGACCTTGCTGCCCACGGTCACGGTGGAGGCGCTCGCGGTCACCGCAAGCGTCCCATCCGCTGCGGCGGGCAGCAGCCCGGCCGCGCCGATCAGCAGCGCGGCCAGCAG
>JAJXDX010000370.1 GCA_021640185.1 Oscillospiraceae bacterium
GAACAGGATCGTCAGCAGCTTGCCGCCCGGCGAGAGCGCGGCGGCATCGGTGACGGAAAAGCCCGCGGTGCGCGGCGTGACGGCATCGAACAGCGCGCGCAGCAGCTGCTCGCCGAACGGCTGTCCGGCGCGCGAGCCGTGCTCCAGCAGCAAAAACAGCGCCGCACCGCCGACGGTCAGTGCGCCGGTGACGGTGAGCACCAGCTTCGTCTGCAGGCGGAAGCGGCGCGGGCGGGCGAAATGCCGCAGCAGATCGTCCCCCAGCCCGCCGATCAGGATCAGCGCCATGACCGTCAGCGTGACCAGCGGATCGGCGGCGTAGGCCGTCAGCGAGGCGTAGGGGCCGTCGATCGGCCCCATCAGGTCGAACCCGGCGTTGCAGAACGCCGACACGGCGTGGAACACCGCATACCACAGCCCGCGGCCCGCCCCCAGCCGGGGGACGAAGCGGACGGCCAGCAGCGCCGCGCCGCACAGCTCCACCGTGCCGGTGCCCAGCATGATCGTGCGTGTCAGGGCGAGGATGCTGCCGTTGTCGGCGGTGTTGATGCTCTCTACCATGCGCTCGCGGTTGCGGATACCGACGCGCCGGCGCAGCACCGTCAGCGTGAACGTGGCGATCGTGATGAAGCCCAGCCCGCCGATCTGGATCAGCAGCAGGATCACGGCCTGCCCGAACGCCGACCAATACAGCCCGGTATCCTGCACCGCCAGCCCGGTGACGCACGCCGCCGACGTGGCGGTGAACAGCGCGTCGCCCGGCGCGGCGGGCGCACCGGAGCGCGTGGCCCACGGCAGGCACAGCAGCACCGTGCCGCACGCGATCAGGGCCAAAAAGCTCAGCGCGATCAGCTGCACGTTGGTCAGCCGTCGGGCGGAGCCGCTTTTTTTCTTCACGCGTCATCCTCCTTGTCCGTGTCCTGCGGCGTTTGGCCGCCAAGGGCAGACAGCACCGCCGATGCGGCGGGACGCGTCATGCCGGGGACGAGCAGCAGCTCCTCCTGTGTCGCGTTCGCGACCGCTTTGAGCGAGCCGAAACGGCGCAGCAGCTCCCGTGCACGCTTGGGGCCGATGCCCTCGATCTGCGTCAGCGTGGTGGCGATGGACGAGGAGCGCCGCTGCTGCCGGTGGAACGCGATCGCGTAGCGGTGCACTTCCTCTTGGATCGCGGACAGCAGCGTGTACGCCGCGCGCTTTTGCGCGATCGCGATCTCGCCGCCGCGCAGGGCGACGGCGCGGGTGCGGTGCCGGTCGTCCTTGACCAGACCGAACACCGCGATCCCCAGCCCGTAACGCTCGATGACCGGGGCGACGGTGGATACGTGCCCCTCGCCGCCGTCGAGCAGGATCAGATCCGGCAGGCGGCCGAAGCCGGTGCCCTCGTCCCGGTGGGCCAGATATTCGTCCATGCGGCGGGTCAGCACTTCGCTCATCGAGGCGTAGTCGTCCTGCCCGACGACGGTTTTGATCTTGAACCGGCGGTAGGCGCTGCGCAGCGGGCGGCCGTTTTCGAACACGACCATCCCGGCGACGTTGTTCGCGCCGTTCGTGTTCGAGATGTCGTAGCATTCGATATACCGCGGCGTGTCCTCCAGCCCCAGCAGCTGGCGGATGTCCTCCAGCGCCGCGCCCTCGCGCCCCGTCATGCCCTGCTGCTGGGCGATGCGCTCGGCCGCGTTGTCGCGGCACATGGCGGACAGGTGCGCCTGCTCGCCGATCTGCGGGCGTACGATATGCACGCGCCGCCCGGCCTTTTCGGTCAGCCACTGCTCCAGCAGCGGGGCGTCCTCCACGTCGCCGTCCACCGTCACCTGCGGCGGTACGTGCGCGCGCAGCGAATAGTAGCGCTGCAAAAACTCCGCCCGCGCGGCAGACAGATCTGCCGGGTCGTCGCCGAAGCTCTCGTTCATCAAAAAATGCTCGCGGTCGCTCAGGCGGCCGCCGGTGAACCGGAACACCTCGAAGCACGCCGCGCCGCTGCCCTGCGCCAGCGCGATCACGTCCTGCTCCGGCACGCGGGAGGTGACGACCTTCTGCCGGTCGCCCAAGCGACGGATCGCTTGGATGCGGTCGCGCAGGCGCGCCGCCTGCTCGAAATCCAGACGCTCTGCGGCATCCTCCAT
>JAJXDX010000026.1:0-10478 GCA_021640185.1 Oscillospiraceae bacterium
CCGCCGCACAGCGCCCGGATCTGCTCGGCCATCGCGTCGCTCGTCAGCGGCCCGGTCGCGATCACGGTCACGCCGTCCGCGGGGATCTGCGTCGCCTCGCCCTCGTGCACCCGGATCCGCGGATGGCTGCGGATCTGCTCGGTCACGGCGGCGGAGAACCGGTCGCGGTCCACCGCCAGTGCGCCCCCGGCAGGCACGCTCGTGCGCCGCGCGATCGGCACGCATAGGCTGCCTAAGCGCGCCATCTCCTCTTTCAGCAGCCCCGCCGCGCTCTCGACCCTTTGCGCCTTGAGCGAGTTCGAACAAACCAGCTCCGCAAACAGCGGCGAATGGTGCGCCGGCGTGTACCGCTGCGGCTTCATCTCCCACAGGTCGACGTCCTGCCCCCGCTGCGCCGCGGCGAAGGCCGCCTCGCAGCCCGCCAGTCCCGCGCCGATCACCGTCACCGCCATGTGTTTCCTCCTTTTCGGCCGTACATGGGCGCGGCCGTTTCGGTCACGCCTGTCCGCCGTCCCCGTCCTTTTTCGCCTTTTCCTTCGGTGCCGCGGCACAGGTATAGCCGCAGTTCTCGTCCAAACAGACCAGCCCGCCGTCGCGCCCGCCTTTTTTGAACAGCGTCTTGCCGCATTTCGGGCACACCTGCGCCGTCGGCTCGTTCCATGTGGCGAATTTGCATTTCGGATAGTTGTCGCACCCGAAGAACTTGCGCCCGCGCTTGCTCTTTTTCGCGGACAGCGGCCCGCCGCACAGCGGGCAGTGTCCCGGCGCCGTTTCCACGATCCGTTTGGTGTTCTTGCACTCCGGGTATCCCGGACAGGCCAAGAACTTCCCGTACCGCCCGGTCTTGATCACCATGCGCCGGCCGCACAACTCACAGATCTCGTCGGATTCCTCGTCCGGCACTTCCACCTTGTCCAGATCCTTTTCCGCCGCGATCAGCGACTGCTCGAACCCGGCATAGAACTCGCTCAGCGTATCCACCCAATCGGCCTTGCCGTTCTCCACGCTGTCCAGCTGCCGCTCCATGTTCGCGGTGAAGTCCAGATCCACGATCTCGGGAAAACGCTCCTTCATCAGCCCGGTCACGATCTCGCCCAGTTTCGTCGGCTTGATCGCTTTGCCGTCGCGCTCCACGTATTCGCGCGCCAAAATGGTGCTGACGGTCGTGGCATAGGTGGACGGACGGCCGATGCCGCTCTCCTCCATCGCCTTGATCAGCGTCGCCTCGTTATAGCGTGCGGGCGGCTGCGTGAAGTGCTGGTTGCCGGTCAGCTTGCGGCAGAACAGGCCGTCGCCCTGCCGGATCTCCGGCAGGGGCTTGTTCTCGCCGTCTTTGTCGTTCTGCTCGTCGCGCCCCTCGGTGTACAGCACCGTGTGGCCGTCGAACTTGACCGTATAGCCGGACGCCTTGAACAGATACTGCCCGGCCGTGATGTCCACTTGGCAGGTGTTCTGGATCTGGTCGGCCATCAGGCTGGCCATGAAGCGCTCCCAGATCAGGCGGTACAGCCGGTACTGATCCGGCGTCAGCGAATCCTGCACCCGCTCCGGCGTCAGCGACGGCGTCGACGGGCGGATCGCCTCGTGCGCGTCCTGTGCGTTGCTCTTGGTCTTGAACACCCGCTTTTTGGCCGGCAGATACTGCTCGCCGTACGTCTGACGGATATAGTCGTTGCCCGCGGCGCGCGCCTCGTCGGAGATGCGCAGCGAGTCGGTACGCATATAGGTGATCAGACCGGTCGCGCCGATCCCGGCGATCTCCACGCCTTCATACAGCTCCTGCGCCGCCTTCATCGTGCGGCGGGAGGAGAACCCCAGCTTACGGTTGGCGTCCTGCTGCATGGTGGAGGTCGTGAAGGGCGGCGCAGGCGCCACCTTGCGCTCGCCGGTCTTGACGGCCGAGGCGACGAACGCCGCGTTCTTCAGTTCCGCCAGCAGCGCGTCGGCCTGCGCCTTGTCGGCGATCTTCATTTTTCCCTGCGTCGTGCCGTAGAACTTCGCCGGGAACTGCCGCCCCTTCTCCGTCACCGAAAGCATGGCGTCCAGCGTCCAATATTCCTCGCTGACGAAGGCGCGGATCTCGTTCTCCCGATCCACCACCAAGCTGACCGTCGCCGACTGCACACGTCCGGCAGACAGCCCCTTGCGGACTTTTTTCCACAAAAACGGACTGAGCTTGTAGCCCACGATACGGTCGAGCACGCGCCGCGCCTGCTGGGCGTTGACCAGATCCATGTCGATGCGGCGCGGATGGTCGATGCTCGCGAGCACGCAGCTTTTCGTCACCTCGTTGAAGGTGACGCGGTCCTGCTCGTCGATCGGCATCCCCAGCAGCTGTGAAAGATGCCACGCGATCGCCTCTCCCTCGCGGTCCGGGTCGGTCGCCAGAATGACGCCGTCGCTGTGCGCCGCGGCATCCTTCAGCTGCCGCAGCAGCGCGCTCTTGCCGGGGATATCGACATAGCGCGGCTTGAACCGGTGCTCGATGTCCACGCCCAGCAGCGTTTTGGGCAGATCGCGGATATGCCCGCCGGAGGCCATGACCTCATAGCCGTCCCCCAGATATTTCTTCACCGTTTTGGCCTTGGTCGGCGACTCCATGATGACCAGCTTCGCCATCGGCACTCATCCTTTCCGTCCCCTGCGGCCGCGTTCAGCCGCGCGTGTATTTCTGCCCGGCGGAATTTTTCGCCGCGCCCAGCATCTCCAGTTCCGTCAGCGCCGCCAGCAGACGCGGCACGGGCAGCCCTGCGGCCGCCGAAAGCTCGTCGACGGCGATCGGCGTGTCCGACAGCGCCTGCCACGCGGTCAACGCATCCGGCGATGCACCCTCCGGTGCGTGCTTTTCTTCTTTCACCGGCTCATCCCCGCCGTCCGGCTCGGCCGCCTTGCGCCCGAACAGCGAACGGCGGCGCTTTTTGCCGCCCTTTTCCTCTTTTTCGGCTTTGCGGCGCTCTTTCCGTTCCTCACCGCCCGCCTTCACGGCGATCGGCGGAAGGCCACGCTCCTGCCGTTCGATCCGCGCCTCGGCCGCCGCAGCGGCATCCAGGTCGAGCAGGCCGGGATACAGCGGTGCATATTCGCGCAGGATGTCGGCGGCACAGGTCACCAGCGCCGCGCCCATGCGGATCTCGCGGTGGCAGCCGTCGTTGATGTGTCCGGCCAGCGTTCCCGGTATCGCGAACAGGTCGCGTCCCATCTCGCGGGCCAGTCTGGCCGTCGTGCCTGCACCGCTGCGGGCCGGTGTTTCGCCAAGGCAGACGCCTTGGCTCATGCCCGCGATCAGCCGGTTGCGGATCGGGAAGATGCACTCATACGGCTCGCCGGGCGCAAATTCGCTGATCAGTGCGCCGCCCTGCGCCAATATCGCCCGGCGCAGCGCCGTGTTCGGCGCGGGATACTCCTCGTTCGGCGGACAGGCCAGCACAGCGACCGTCACGCCGCCGCCGTCCAAAGCGCCGGAATGTGCGGCCGCGTCGATGCCTACGGCACCGCCGCTGATCACGGTCACGCCCGCAGCCGCCAGCCCGGCGGCGATGCGGAACGCATCGCGCATCCCCTGCTCCGAGGCCCGGCGCGTCCCCACCATGCCGATCCCCGGCAGCGCCGTCAGATCCGGCATGGTCCCGCGCCCGTACAGCACCACGGGACGGTCCGGCAGGCGGCTGAGCGCCTCCGGATATGCCACGTCCTCCGGCGTCAGCACCCAGATGCCCTCGTTGACCGTCCGCTCCAAGATCCGCCGTGCGGCGGTCAGCGACTTGTCCGCCAGCCGGTCACGCAGTTCCTGCGCGATCGGCAGCGCACGCAGTTCCTCCGCCGTCGCGGCATAGGCCCCGGCAGCATCGCCAAAACGCTCCAGCAGCGGCTCGGTCGCCGCTTCGCCGGGACGCAGCGCCTGCGATAACCACACCCAGTACAGTCGGCTGTCCATCGGTATGCCTTCCTTCGCTCGTTATTCGGTGTCCCCGCTTTATCGCGGGCGCACCATCTCCCACATCACGATCCCCGCCGCCAGCGAGGCGTTGAGCGACTCGGCGCGCCCCGCCATGCGGATCGTCACGCGCTGTGCGCAGGCCGCCACCGTTTCCGGGCGCAGCCCGCTGCCCTCGTTGCCGATCGCACACAGGCTGCCCGGCGCGGTCACCCCGGCGGTGTCCACCGGCCGCGCGCTGGGATCCACCACACAGGCATAGGCCGTCATCCCGCGCGCCTGCAGCGCCGCGATCGTTTCCGGCAGGCTGCCCGCCGCCAGCAGCGGCAGGCGGAACACGCCGCCCATGCTGCCGCGCAGCACCTTCGGGTTGCCCACGTCGCAGCAGCCGTCGGACAGCAGCAGCCCGTTCAGGCCGAACGCCTCGGCCGCACGGATCATCGTCCCCAGATTGCCGGGGTCGCGGATATCCTCCAGCACGACGTAGCGCCCCGTCGTATCTATTTTATCCAAAATCGGCCGATCGTCAAGTGCCATCGGCGAACGCACGGTGCAGAACACCCCCTGCGGCCCCACGGTGTCCGCCATCGCCCGCGAGAGCGACGGCGCGATCTCCACCGCCTGCTCGGCGGCCGCGCACAGCGCCTCCACCGTTTCCGGATAGTTCTCGCGCGCCTCGGCGGTGTACAGCAGCACCTGCGGCGCGAAGCCGGAGCGCAGCGCGTCCTCACACAGCCGCGCCCCCTCGATCGCGTACAGCCCGCTCTCGCGGCGGGCGTGCGCGTCGCGGCACAGCGCGCGCCACTGCTTCACCAGCCGGTTGTCCTTGCTCGTCACCACGTCCATCGTCCCGCTCCCATCGTTCTTCATAAGGTATATATCGGCCTGTATTTTTCTCTGTCCCCGGCAGTCTATCTCCCGGTGATAAGGAAAATTGCGTCCGGCGTTGCCGCCGGGCGCAATCCTAGCTTTTTTATTTCAGGGCCTCTTTGGCCTTTTCGGTCAGCGCGGTGAACGCCGCCGCATCGGACACCGCCAGCTCGGCGAGCATCTTGCGGTTGAGGGTCACACCGGCCTTTTTCAGACCGTTCATGAAGGTGGAATAGTTCATGCCGTTGAGCTTGGCCGCCGCATTGATGCGGGCGATCCACAGGCGGCGGAAGTCACGCTTGCGCTGACGGCGGCCGATATAAGCATACTGGCCGGATTTCATGACCGCTTCTTTCGCGGTCTTGAACAGCTTGGACTTCGCACCGTAATAGCCCTTGGCGAGCTTCAGAACTTTTTTCCGTCTTTTACGCGTCATCATCGCGCCTTTGATACGTGCCATCTTTCTTTACCTCCGTTTCACGCTTGGCCGATTATTTGTAGGGGATCATGCGCTTGATCGCGGCAAGATTGGTCTTGTCGGCCGAAACGGTCTTGCGCAGATTTCTCTTGCGTTTCGTGGTCTTCTTGTTGAGGATGTGCGACTTGTAGGCATGGCCGCGGATGGCCTTACCGGTCTTGCTCAGCTTGAAGCGCTTCTTCGCACCGCTGTGCGTTTTGATCTTAGGCATATTCTATGTCCTCCTTAGTTCAGCTATTTGTGTAAACAGGCCGCCGGAAAGCAGGCCTGTACGCAACGGATCGTTCGTCGGGTGACGCTCACGCGTCACTTCGCGGCCTTCGGCGCAAGGAACATCAGCATATTGCGCCCTTCCAGCTTGGCGGGCTTCTCCACCACGGCCAGCTCCGCCAGCGCATCGGCAAAGCGGCGCATCGGCTCCAGTCCCAGCTCGGGGTGTGCCATCTCGCGTCCGCGGAAGCGGATGCTCGCCTTCACCTTGTCGCCGTGCTGCAAAAACTTCGTCGCCTGCGCGACCTTGGTATTGAAATCGCCGATGTCGATATTCAGTCCCAGCCGGACTTCCTTGATATCGACGACGTGCTGGTTCTTGCGTGCTTCCTTTTCCTTTTTCGCCTGCTCGAAGCGGAACTTGCCGTAGTCCATGATGCGGCAGACGGGCGGTACGGCGGCAGGCGCGATCTTCACCAGATCCAGCCCGGCCTCATCGGCAAGGTTCTGCGCCGCACGCGCGGTCATCACGCCCAGCTGTGCTCCGTCCGCACCGATCACCCGGATCTGCGCGTCACGGATCTGCTCGTTGATCTGCAATTCTTTCTTGGCTATGGGAACGCACCTCCATTTGCTCCGTATCGGAAAAACAAAAAAGCGGACAGCCTCGCTGCCCGCAAAAACCACGACGCACCTGCCCGCACGGCGGGCGGTCTGTCGGTATCTACCCTTCGGAACGTGATCCTGAGGTGAGAGCGGGCAAACGCTCTGCTTGATTTGTCGTGCATCATTATACCACCCGTCATCCGCCTTGTCAAGTCCTTTTTCTCGTTTTTTTCGTGCGAAAAACCCGTTGAGATCTGCTCTCCTGTCTGATATAATAGTATCATCGAATATATCACGACCATCCAAGGAGGAGAACCGATGTCCAACATTTGGCACGATATCTCGCCGGAGCGGATCCGGCCGGAAGATCTCATCTGCGTGATCGAGATCCCGAAGGGCAGCAAAAAGAAATACGAGCTGGATAAGGAAACGGGGATGATCATCCTCGACCGCATCCTCTACACCTCCACGCACTACCCGGCGAACTACGGCTTCATCCCGCGCACGTTCGGCGACGACGGCGACCCGCTCGACGTGCTGCTGCTGTGCTCCGAACCGCTCGAGCCGCTGTCGCTCGTGCACGCCTACCCGATCGGCATGATCTCCATGATCGACAACGGCCGCAACGACGAAAAGATCATCGCCATCCCCTTCAACGACCCGAATTACAATCAGTATACGGCGATCGATCAGCTGCCGAGCCACGTGTTCGAGGAGATGCGGCATTTCTTCACGGTCTATAAGAACCTCGAGAACAAGACCACCGCCGTCGACGAGGTCAGCGGCCGCGAGGACGCCGTGCGCATCATCGCCGAGGCGATCGACCGCTACATCACGAAATTTTGCCGTGCACGGTAAAAATCGCAAAAAAACTCTTGATTTTTCCTTCGAACAGTGCTATACTGTTCCGGCATAACGCACGCAGGGACGATCATTGACGGTCGGTGCCGCATCCGGATGTACCGGACGGTGGCCTTCGATGCCTGCGGAGGAAAAACCAAGGAGGAAACAGTCATGTCCGTTATTTCCATGAAACAGCTGCTGGAAGCCGGTGTCCACTTCGGTCACCAGACCCGCCGCTGGAACCCCAAGATGGCCCCGTATATCTTCACCGAGCGCAACGGCATCTATATCATCGATCTGCAGAAGACCGTGCGCAAGCTCGAGGAAGCGTATATGTTCGTGCGCGAACTCTCCGCGCAGGGCAAAGAGGTCCTGTTCGTCGGCACGAAGAAGCAGGCGCAGGATTCCATCCGTGAGGAAGCCACCCGTGCCGGTGCGCATTATGTCAACGCCCGCTGGCTCGGCGGTATGCTGACCAACTTCCGCACGATCCGCGGCCGCATCGCGCGCCTCAACCAGCTCAAGGCGATGGAGGAGGACGGCACGTTCGACCTGCTCCCGAAGAAGGAAGTCGCCAAGCTGACGCACGAGATCGAGAAGCTCGAGAAGTTCCTCGGCGGTATCAAGAACATGAAGGGCCTGCCCGGCGCGCTGTTCATCGTCGATCCCCGCAAGGAGAAGATCGCGGTGTCCGAGGCGAAGAAGCTCGGCATCCCGGTCGTCGCGATCGTCGATACCAACTGCGATCCGGACGATGTCAACTACGTGATCCCCGGCAACGACGACGCGATCCGTGCCGTCAAGCTGATCTCCTCCTGCATGGCTGACGCCATCATCGAGGGGCATCAGGGCGCACAGGGCGAGCAGGCTGCCGAAACGGCACAAGCTGCTGCCGAATAACGACCACGAAACGAAATAAAACAGGAGGGATCACCCATGGCGTTTACCAATAAGGATGTTATGGCGCTGCGCGAAAAGACCGGCGTCGGCATGATGGATTGCAAGAAGGCGCTGCAGGAGTCCGACGGCGATATGGACAAGGCGGTCGACTACCTGCGCGAAAAGGGTCTGGCCAAGCAGGCCAAGAAGGCTTCCCGCATCGCGGCGGAAGGCATGGCCTACGCCACCGTCGACACCGAAAAGAAGGTCGGCGTCGCGGTCGAGGTCAACTGCGAGACGGACTTCGCCGCCAAGAGCGATAAGTTCGTCGCCTTCGTCAAACAGGTCGCTCAGGTCATCATCGACAAGGCGCCGGCCGACGTCGACGCCCTGCTTGCGACCGAGATCGCGGCCGGCCGCACCATGGCGGACGAGCTGCGCGATCAGGTCATGGTCATCGGCGAGAACCTCAGCGTGCGCCGCTTCACCCGCCTCGAGGGCGATTGCGTGTCCTACGTCCACGGCGGCGGCCGCATCGGCGTGCTCGTCAAGTTCGACGCGGACGAAAAGGCCGCAGCTTCCGAGCAGCTCGTCGAGTGCGGCAAGGACGTGGCGATGCAGATCGCCGCGCTCAATGCGTCGTTCCTCAACGAGGCTTCCATCCCGGCCGACGTCCTCGCGCACGAGAAGGAAGTCCAGCTTGCGCTGATCAAAAACGATCCGAAGAACGCGAACAAGCCGGATCAGATCCTCGAGAAGATGATCATCGGCAAGATGAAGAAGTATTACGAGGAGAACTGCCTCGTCGATCAGGCTTTCGTCAAGGACGGCAACATCACCGTTGCGCAGTATATCGCGCAGCAGGCGCAGGCCGCCGGCGGCAGCATGACGCTCGTCGACTTCGTCCGCTACGAGAAGGGCGAAGGCATCCAGAAGCGCGAGGACGATTTCGCCAGCGAAGTCGCCTCCATGGTGAAATAAGCACCGCGCCAAAGCAAAACCTAAGCGGCGCCGCACGAAAAGTGCGGCGCCGCTCTTTTTCATTTCTGCTCAACAACGCGAAAACGCTCCGGTATCATCAAGCGATCACGATCCGCTCGCACACCACCCGCAGCAGATCCCCAGAGATGAATTCGATCACCATTTCGATATACCGCTCCGGGTCATCACCCAACGGACAAACTATCGATCTGTCACCGCTCCACAGCGAAAGCAGGCGCGCTGTCAGCGTCTTTTCCGCCCCTTCCACAAAGGCCAGACCGTTGATGCGCGAAGAAGGCCCCCAGTAGTCGCCCGCCGTCATGGCAAAACCGATCACCTGATGGCAGGTGATCGACCTGATCCTTGCACAGGGATAGGTATCGGAGATCACCATGTACAGCCGCTTTTCATTTCGGTCAAAGCGAAAATAGTCAAGAACACTGTCATGGGTATTTACCTCGTGCCCCATTTCCTTCGCGTTCGTCACATCGATCTGCATTTTTCTTCTCCCCCCGTTCCGCCGGATCGGTACAAAGCAAAAATCACGCCTCTTTTTTCTTCTTCCCGATCAGCACCGCCAATGCCACCGCCTCGCCGACAGCGATAACGATCGCGATGATCGCCACGATCATCCACAGCGAACCGCCCTGTGCGGACGCATCGCTCGGTGCGGTGACGGACGGCTCCGGCGTGACCGTCGGATCCGCAGCCGGCTCCGATACCGGCGCCGACGGTTCGCCGGCCGGCGCAGTCGAGGCCGCCGAAGCGGTCAGCGGCGGGATCTCCTCGCTTACCGTCTGGCCGCAGCGCTTGCACTTGCCTTCCTTTAGCCCCGGTGCATCGGCGGTCGGCTCCTTCACGGTCTTCGTTTGCTCAAGATCGTGCCCCGGCGCCTTGACCGTGCGGCTCTCTGCCGCACCACAGACGGAGCACTTGCGCTCCTCCGTGCCGCTCTCGGTGCAGGTCGCCGCCTTCACGCTCGCCCACGCACCGAATTTGTGCCCCGTCGCCTTGATCGCGTTCTTCACGGTCTTTCCGCAGACAGAGCAAACGCCCTCCTCGGTGCCGCTTTCCGTACAGGTCGGCTGCTTCGTCACCGTGCGCTTTGCGATGGTGTGGCTGTCCGTTTTGGCGATGTTCTCGGTCTTCGTCGCGCCGCACACCGTGCAGGTGAAGGTCTTCGTGCCGTTCTCCTTGCACGTCGCCGCCTTCGTCACCTTGCCGCCGTCCCACTTGTGTGCGGCCTTCTCCACATGACCGCAGACCGAACAGGTGCGCTGATGATCGTTCGCGTTCTTCGTCCAGCCGCCGTAGCTGTGGCTCGCGCAAACGATCTTGACGCTCGCGCTGCCCTCCACGGTGCCGATGTCGACGCCGTCATTTTTCAGCATCACCCGAACGTGCACGTTCTTTGCCGACGCGGAAAAGGTCGTGGCCTTGAGGACGAACGTGAAATAATCGCCGGAAAGATCGGCCGCAGACTTGAACATGACAGCGCCGTTTCGTTTCTCCACAACAAAATCGTTCATTATCGAATCGTTCCGCAGGAACTTGCCGGACACCAGCTCGAGCCCGTCGTCGAACGATACCTCGATCGACCCGGACGTGATCTTGCCGCTGCCGGACAACCGGACGGTGAAGGTCACGTTTTGCCCCGCGGCCACCTCGGCGGACGAA
>JAJXDX010000026.1:10488-12364 GCA_021640185.1 Oscillospiraceae bacterium
ATCTTCAGCGATACCCCGGCCGCAGCAGCGGGGAGCGCCGCCGCGGTCAGCAGCAGCACAAAAAGCAGACAAAGCAGTTTTTTCATCTTTTCTCCTCCATCAACCAAGCGGGTACTGCTTCGGGAAGAACGTGTACATCAGCAGCCAGATCGCATCGGCGTCGGTCACGCGCCCGTCTTTGTTATAGTCGCAGGACTGTTCGATCGGATATTGCTCCGGGAAAAACGTGTACATCAGCAGCCAGATCGCGTCCGCATCCGTCACACGCCCGTCCTTGTTCAGGTCACCGAGCAGATGAAGCACCGCATCCGGTACGGCAAGGCTGCCTTTCACCTCCACCGTTCTGGTTTCTGCCGCATACCCGCTGCACGAAAACTCGATTCGATACGTCCCCGGAAGCACGCCGGAAAAAGTGTACGCCCCATCGACCGTTTTGGCGGCAGCGATCTCCGTGCCGTTCTGCATCAATCGGACGGTCACTGCAGCACCGTTTTGGCCGAATACCCTCGCCTTCCCCGACACCGTATATCCGACACGCTCGGTTCGGTACTCCGCCCGATACGTCACATCCCCGGCGCAGTCGACGACTTTCTTGTCCCATCCAACGAACGTGTACGTATAGGTCTCGTCCGCCGCGCGCTCCGGCGCGGCAGGAACTTCGACCTTCTCGCCGTAGTGATATGTCTTTCTCGACAGTTCCGTCCCGTTCCAATCAACGAACACGACCGTGTACGGCACGTATGCCGAGGTATACTCCGCCCGATACGTCGCATCGCCGGCGCAGTCGACGACTTCCTTGTCCCAGCCCCTGAACACGTACGTATAGGTCTCGTCCGCCGCGCGCGTCGGCGCGGCGGGAACTTCGACCTTCTCGCCGTAGTGGTATGTTTTCCGCGACAACTCGGTATCGTCCCAGTCGACGAACACGACCGTGTACGGCACAAACGTTGTGCTGTACACCGCCCGGTACGTCGCATCTCCGGCGCAGTCAACGACTTCCTTGTCCCAGCCAACGAACGTGTACGTATACGTCTCGTCCGCCGCGCGCTTCGGCGCGGCAGGAACTTCGACCTTATCGCCGTAGTGATACGTCCCCCGCGACAGCTCCGTCCCGTCCCAGTCGACGAACACGACCGTGTACGGCACAAACGCCGAGGTATACACCGCCCGGTACGTTGCATCGCCGGTGCAGTCGACGACTTCCTTGTCCCAGCCTTTGAATGTGTACGTATAGGTCTCGTCCGCCGCGCGCGTCGGCGCGGCGGGAACTTCGACCTTCTCGCCGTAGTGATACGTCTTTCTCGACAGCTCCGTCCCGTCCCAGTCGACGAACACGACCGTGTACGGCACATACGCCGTGCTGTATACCGCCCGGTACGTCGCATCGCCGGCGCATTCGGCAACTTCCTTGTCCCAGCCGGTGAACGTGTACGTATAGCTCTCGTCTGCCGCGCGCGTCGGCGCGGCGGGAACTTCGACCTTCTCGCCGTAGTGATACGTCTTTCTCGACAGCTCCGTCCCGTCCCAGTCGACGAACACGACCGAATAGTGCGTACACTCCTCGGGCGGGATCGTCGGCAGGATCTCGGTCGGATCGGTCTCCCCGCAGGCGCAGCGATAGTCGATCTTCCCTTCGGTCACACAGGTCGGCTCTTTGACCTCAGCCACGAAGATATGCCCGCTATCCGGCACGCAGTCCAGCCGGATCGGCGTCTGATCGGCGGCGACCACATCGGTGCCGCCGACCCCGATCTGCGTATGCTCCTGCGGCGAGCAGATCGGCTCCCACACGATGCACACGATCGGCTGCCCATCGGCGGCCTGACCGCTCAGATCGATATAGGAGAACCGGATCGTCCCTGCGGAAAACGCGTCG